>DATARE010000573.1:0-6452 GCA_036264295.1 Micropepsaceae bacterium
GACGCGTTCTCGTTGATTTGCTTGCTGCAAATTCAGCGGGGTCAATTGATTTGAATCAATGTCAGTGGGCCGCATATGCGCTCAGCTTAAGCTGTCCGTTGCATGATGGTGCGGATTCGCCGCCAGCTTTAGCCGCGGCGCCGCAACAGCGCATGGCGGCCACCATTTTCCTGGGGGTTATCCGTGCCGCTGTATTTCTTCCACGTCCGCCTTGGAACCATGCTCGTGCACGACACGGAAGGCGAGGTGTTCGAAAACTTGTCTGCTGCAAAAAGCGGTGCGGATGACAGGTCGAAAAGATTGCTGCGCTCGGCCCTTCGCCTAGGCGAAATCCGCGCCGATGGCGAGATTGAAATCACCGATGAGAGCGGCTTCACCGTTGCAGCGTTGCAGCCTGCGAAACAGGCTGAGGATATTCGAGCATTGCCGTGAGGCGACAGGGTTAGGCTGGAGGTCGCGTTTCGCGAATTGGAAGGTGATCTGGTATTATTTCCGATGCATTGCCAGATATCTGCGCATATCGGGAATGATCGTGCTTGCGAGCTTGAATTCGGGATGTGCATCGGCTCCTGCCAACCGAAGTACGGATCTCACAATGGTTGTTCAGTCCGACCTGAAATCCGTCCTCACGCAACCCTTCAACGATTTCAACTTCGTCCGTTCCGAGATTCCCGAGAAACTTCAGCACGTCGCTGAGTCCTCTTACGCTCAGCCGGGCTCTTGGGCCTGTAAAGATATCGACAGCGAAATCGTCGAACTCGATCAGATATTGGGTGCGGATATCGATAAGCACGTAAGCGGCACCGGTGCGGCATCGGAACCCATCATCGGTGTCGAAAACGCGACCAGGACCGCACGCAATGCGGCACGCGGCGCCGCCACGAGCTGGATTCCGTTCCGCGGCTTTGTTCGCGAATTGACGGGGGCCGAACGTCACGCCCGGGCTGCAAGAGAAGCCATTCTCGCAGGAATGCTGCGCCGGGCCTATTTGAAGGGGCTTCGCGAGAGTCTCGCATGCTGAGCGCATCCGCTCGGAACTGAAAATATCCGGCGCTGTTTGAGCCATATCAAGGTATCGCTCAGAACAACCATTAAATTCGTTGCCAGATGAAGGGAAATTCCATGCCGAGAAGAATGAAACATATTTGGTTTGTCGTTGCCGACGGCGCGCAGGCGAATGTTTTCAGCTTGAATGCCGGGGACGTTACCCTCAGCCGGATCGATGACATGGGTTTGTCGGGCGACGATGTGCGAATTCCTGCCCGGGACCTGAAAAGCGACCGACCGGGACGTTCCTTCAGCTCCGGCAATGGCGGCCTACGGCACGCGATCGAGCCCCATCACGATTATCACAAGATGGAGAAGCACAAATTCACGATTGGCTTAGCCAAAGCCTTGCAAAAGGCGTGTGACGCGGACCGCTTCGATCAGCTTGTGATTGTCGCACCAAGCCGCAGTCTTGGAGAGCTGCGCGCTGTCCTATCCGGCGAGGTGCGTTCCCGCGTGGCCTATGAATTGGCGAAGGATCTCACCAAACATCCGGCGGAAGCGCTTTGGCTGCAATTGGCCCCTATTGCCCAGAAATTGCT
Organism: Micropepsaceae bacterium; assembly: GCA_036264295.1. GTDB lineage: Bacteria > Pseudomonadota > Alphaproteobacteria > Micropepsales > Micropepsaceae > CAIYRG01. The sequence continues at coordinate 1,590 of DATARE010000573.1, forward strand.
GCGCGCCGTCGCCTGATCCAACAAAGGAATTTGATATGCCGCACAAAATCGTAAACGTCGCCGCAGAGCGGCCTCCGATCGAATTCGGAATCAACACCGATAAGGTCTTCTATATCATCGCGAAAGCGCACATGTTCGATGTCAAAGAAGAAGTGAGCGATCCCGATTCCGGCTCGAACGCGTCCGATGACGATATGCGCGACGTGCTGGAGGATTTTGCCGACGACGCCACCAGCCAGGAACTTATCGAGTATATCCGGAGTCTTGATGAGGAGGAGCAAATCGCTCTGGTAGCGTTGGCTTGGGTTGGCCGTGGAACATACACACCCGAAGAATGGGGGGGTGCTGTTGCGGAGGCGAGCCGCGCGCACAACAAGCGGACGGCAGAGTATCTCCTCGGTTTGCCCATGCTCGGTGATTATCTGGAAGAAAGTTTGGCTGCGTTCGGCGCGACCGCAGAGTGAGGAAAGACGGCGTCAGCTGAGGAGTGGTGCCCATGACAAGGACCATCGATTCCGCCGCCCTGCGCAACCGCGTTTCGCACGATATCGTTGAAGCACTGCGCGGTGCGGGAGAAGTGTTGCCCGCGCCCGAACGGGCAGACGATTTCGGTTCTCTATTCGGCCGGTTCGGCAAGGCGCGGCTGGTCCTGTTGGGAGAAGCCTCCCACGGGACTTCCGAATTCTATCGCGCCAGAGCAGCCATCACCCGATGGCTCATCGAACATCACGGCTTCAACATTGTCGCCATAGAAGCCGATTGGCCGGATGCGCGCCGTATCGATCGTTATGTTCGCCATCATTCTCCCGAACCATCGCGAGAAGAAGCCTTTGCCCGTTTCCCGACCTGGATGTGGCGCAACGAGGACGTTCGCGAATTCGTCGATTGGCTGCGGCACGCGAATGAACGGCGCGCGCCCGGCCAGCGCGTCGAATTCCGCGGGTTGGATATTTACAGTCTTGGGGCTTCGATGGACGCCGTTCTCAAATATCTCGACCGCATCGACCCGAAAGCCGCCAGGGCGGCACGCACGCGGTACGGGTGTCTGACGCCCTGGCAGCATGATACGGCGCGTTATGGGCATCGCGCAACGATGGGCGCCGATACGTGTGAGAATGAGGTGGTCGCGCAACTCCACGAGCTTCTTTCGCGGCGCCTGGACTATGTCGCACGTGACGGTGAGGAATTCTTCGATGCCGCGCAGAATGCGCAAATCGTGCGAGCGGCGGAGGAATATTACCGTATCATGTACCGTGGATCGGCGGAATCCTGGAACTTGCGCGACCGCCACATGTTCAACACGCTGCAAGCTTTGCTGAAACGGCGCGGCGCCGATGCCAAGGCCATTGTATGTGCCCACAATTCCCACATAGGCAACGCAGCGGCGACCTCGATGGGCTGGCAAGGCGAATTCAATATTGGCGAACTGTGCCGCACCGCGTATGGCGACGACATGACGGCGATAGGTTTCGGGACCGACCGCGGTACGGTTGCTGCAGCGTCGAATTGGGACGAGCCGATGCAGGTCATGAATGTCCTGCCGGCACGCAGCGACAGCTATGAATTTCTGTTTCGCCGGTCCGGCTTTGCCCGCTCGCTTACCGATTGGCGGCCGGCGCAGCGCAACGATTTGCGCGAAATCCTGCGTACGCCACACCGCGAGCGCGCCATCGGCGTGGTTTACCGGCCGGATACCGAATTGCTGAGCCATTATTTCGAGGCAATTCTGCCGGATCAATTCGATGCCTATGTCTGGTTCGAGACCTCGCATGCGATCACGCCGCTATCCCGGGAAAGGCCGCAGGACGTGCCCGAAACCTATCCATTCGGACTGTGACGGACGCCATGTCCACAAAAAGCCGCGATATCGCTGTCCCGCCGCTCGGCCTCGCCGGTACATTGCGCATCCCCGATTCCGCCAAATCCTTGGTCATCTTCGCCCATGGCAGCGGATCGAGCCGCTTCAGCCCGCGCAATGTGAAAGTCGCGGAAGCTTTCAACGGACATGGCATCGCGACGTTCTTGTTCGATCTTCTGACACCGCAGGAAGAACACAACCGCTCGAACGTGTTCGACATCCGCTTGCTGGCCGAACGTCTTGCTCAGGTCGTGCATTGGTCGGAGCAACAGCCGGCATTGCGCCATCTGCCGCTCGGATTGTTCGGGGCGAGCACAGGCGCCGGTGCGGCCCTTGTCGCTGCCGCGGAACTCGGAAGCCGCATTCGTGCCGTTGTTTCCCGCGGCGGGCGGCCGGATTTGGCAGGATCAGCCCTGGAGCATGTGCGGGCGCCCACGCTTCTTATCGTTGGGGGCGCCGATTATGGCGTGATCGAACTCAATCAACAGGCACTGGCGGCCCTTAACGGACCCAAAGCATTGGAGATCGTGCCCGGAGCAACGCATCTCTTCGAAGAGTCCGGCACGCTTGAGCAGGTCATCCTTCGTGCCATTCGCTGGTTTGAGAAATATCTCGGCGGCGGAGGTGCGGTCGCAGCAACGCATTGAGGGAACAAATATGCGGTTCAGAAATCGCGCGGACGCCGGACGGGCGCTCGCATCGGCGTTGTCATCCTACAAATCGCAGAACCCAATCGTGCTGGCATTGCCGCGGGGCGGCGTTCCCGTTGCCGCCGAAGTGGCGGAGCAGCTCGCCGCGCCGCTCGACATCATCCTGGTGCGCAAGATCGGGGCCCCGATACAGCCCGAGCTCGCGCTGGGTGCCGTCGTGGACGGGGGCCGGCCGATCATCGTGCGCAATCCGGACGTCATCCGTCTCACCGGAACGACCGAGTCGCAGTTTCAAGCAATCTGCGATGAGGAATTGGCCGAGATCGAGCGGCGGCGAAGATTGTTTCTCGGCTCTCGCCAGCCCCTAAACCCCGAAGGGCGGGTTGCAATTGTCATCGACGATGGCATAGCCACCGGCGCAACCATGCGCGCCGCCTTGCTCGTCACGCGTATGCGCAACCCGAAGAAACTCGTGCTTGCCGTTCCCGTGGCCGCGCCCAGCACGCTGGAAGAATTGCGTCCCGAGGTGGATGACATCGTCTGTCTGGCAAGCACGGAGCACTTCGAGGCCGTCGGTTATTTCTATGCCGACTTTCGTCAGCTCACTGACGAAGACGTGAGCGAAATTTTGGCGCGGGTTTCCGCGGGCCAGACAGCGGAAACATAACCGCACGGCTGAATCAAATTTCCGCTCCCTTCCTGATTATTGCGATGAATCGCGCGCTTGCTCACCCTGGCGATGGGCGCCGGTCCGCAATGCGAGCCTTTTTCTTATCACAGCAATCTGTCCCGGTTTGATACAGCGTTTAAGGTCTGATTAACCTGCGCCCGCGATGCTGTGGGTGAAACATGAATCGCTTCGACAGATGCTGAAAAGATACAGAGATGCGTCAGAGTTGAAGGCAAGGGCTGCCCGTTACCGGGCTCTTGCCCAAAATGTCTTTGACCCAAAACTCATTGCTGAGGTTCAAGCCTGCGCCAGCGAACTCGATGCAGAAGCAGCCCGGCTCGAAGGAGCGCCCATGCTCTTCAGAGCCGCCTGATGGGCACCTTTTCGGCACCGCTCTGACACGGGATTCACACGCGCGCCTGCAGTCAAGGCCAAGCAAGCAGGAATCCTCGGACCGCGACTTTGGTCGGGATCGGGCTCAAGATCGCCAGAATCAGCATGCGACCGACCACAATAATGCTACCGGCTGCAAAGACAAGGGCGCCGCCAGCTGCAAATCCAAATTGGGTTGGTGGCTATTCGGCGAGGACTCGCATGGCGCGCGCCTTCGCCGAAACCACCGGTCACGTCGCTGATTTGCCTTGATTTTGAAGGGGTTTTCGAAGGAACAGGCTCGCGTGGGAGCCGTTATCTTCTCGACACCGGCAACGGTTTTAGAAGAGGAGCTTGCTATGAAAAGAGCGACGATCTTTGCTCTGACCGCCTTGCTCTGCACCAGCGCAGCGGTTCCCTCCTTCGCTGCGATCGAGCGATTGGGGTGGGTGGATTTCTCGCGGCGCGACACGCATGATTCGCGGCGCGGCAACTTCAAGGCCGACAGCATGGCTTTGATCGCACGGGATTCCGACGTGATGTGCGACCGTGTTGTGGCGACGTTTGGCGATGGACGCACGCGTGAGATTTTCCACGGCGAATTGCTTGAAGGCGAACCCATGCACATCGATCTGCCGCAGCGGTCGGTCGACAGGGTGGATTTCGATTGCCGTCCGACGGATCGCAACCGCGCTTCGGTGGAAATCGCAGCGGACACAGGCGGATTTCCGGATGACGGACGGTTTTATGACCGGCCGTATGACCGCCATGACGACAGACCTTGAATCGAATGACAGGTAAGGGGCCGGGCCGAATGTGACCCGGCCCCTTTTATTATTACCGGGCTGAACCGGAACCCGATTGGGGATCACGCAGTCATATGTATCGGTTCCGTGCTCTTTGTCCTGGTTACGGAGTTGCTGGACCTTCGCATAGGTTTTGCACCATAGTTGCGCCACGCGTTGAGAGTTTTCTCCTGCCGCCACCAGCGCGTAAGCATCGTTCCCTACGGCGGTTGAGGTTGCGCATCCGCCAAGGGCAAAGATGCCGAGTAAGATAAAACAACGTTTGATCATGTTTCTGTTTTCCGGATTTTGCCCTCTCGTGCTGAACCCCGACTTCGAAGCTTGGTTCCCGTACTGACGCTTAAGTCTTTTCAACGGCGCATTCGTCTCGTTTCGGCACAAAATTCCGGCACACCGGAACAGGCCGTGATTGTTCTCTTTTTGCGTATGCTTAACGCGGGTCCCTCGGCTTTTCCGGCTGTAAACCAAACACGGCATGAACCCTGCTTTGTCCCCCCTTACCGAAGG
>DATARE010000597.1:0-2652 GCA_036264295.1 Micropepsaceae bacterium
GCGATTGACGGCGCGGCGCAAGGGGCTGTCTTTCACTCGCGCGAATTTGCCGTGCAACTCAGACTCGTCATCGCCGAGGAAGCGCAAATTGGGAAGCAGGCTGCCGACAACGGCAACCCGTGGAACCAGCAGCACAAGCAGGTCGTGAATGCCGAACACCCCCACAAAGCGTCCATCGGCGTCCAACACGGGAAGATCGATGGCGTTATGCTTGACGATGTCGCGCGCCGCCTCTCCGATGGTGCCGTCTTCCCGCACATAATGCGGATTTGTTGTCATGATATCGGCGCACTTCATGGGATATGTCTTTCCGTAGCGGGCACGTAGTTTTAAGGCGACAGCCGGTGATCTTTTAACGCGCCTTTTACGGGCTCACGCCCAAAATGCGCCCATGAAGACAGAGAATCTCACCCATCTTCATATTTTGATCGTTGACGGCAAGGCGGGCAACGCCCGGTTGCTGCGTGGCATCCTGCTGGCGCTCGGAATTGCCAACGTGGTGATGGCCGAGAACACCGACCAGGCGCTCGAAACCATGGCGATCACCAATTTTCACGTGGTGTTCTGCGACGAAGCCGTCGGGCCCCTCGATGCTGCCGAATTTGTCCTGGCTGTGCGGCGCAAGGCGAAGGTGCGCAATCCCAGGGCCGCCATGGTGCTGGTGTCCGATGGGCCGCAGCGCGCGCAGGTGGAACAAGTCCGCGATGCCGGAATCAACGACCTGATCGTTCGCCCCCTCAGCATGAATTCCGTCGAACGCAAATTGCACACCCTGCTGTTCGCGCCCAAGCGTTTCGTCGAAAGCGAAGCATTCTTCGGCCCGGACCGCCGCCGCGAAAAGGACCGCCGGGCAGGGGAAGCCGAAAACTCGGCACCTCTGCACGACCGGCGGGAGGGCCAACTTCTCAGGCGGCGGACCGACCCCCGCGGCCCCAGCGCGCGCTAGTCCTTCCACGGGAATCTCCGCCGATTCCTTGGCTATGCGCCAGACGAAGCGCGGCCGCTCAAAGATTCTTGCCAAGCCAGAAGAAAATTTTCCTGCCGCCCCTCTGTAATAGGATAATATTCCTGCAACCGTAACAAGCAGGATCCAACATGGGGGTGAAAATGTTACATGACACTGAATTCCAACAACAATTCTCGTCACAGCCGATCTCTGCCGCGCCATCGGCATTACAACCGGTGATTGCGAGGCTGTGCCGCATTCCGGTCGAGGAATTGCTGGGAAAAGGCGGCGATGCGCGGGTGAAGTTCGCCCGCCAAACCGCCATGTATCTGATGCATGTGGTCTGCGGCGTGAGCCTCACGGACATTGCCGAAGCGTTCGGCCGCACGCGCCCCACCGCATCAGATGCCTGTCACCGCATTGAAGATCTGCGCGATGATTCCCGTTTCGATCAGCATTTGACCCGGCTGGAAGATCTGCTGCGCAACGCCATTGAAATGGGGGCCGTGCGGTGACAGAGCCCGGTTTGGCGGAAGGGGAAATCCGGCGCGAAGCCCGGCGCATATTGCGCAAATTGATGGCGCCGGAGACCGAGCTTGTGCCGTCACCGCAAGGTTCGGGCTACGCTTTGATGGTGCGGGGCCGTAACGGCTTGAAGCAGAGCATGCGGATTACCGCTGCGCTGGTCGAAACTTTCCGCCGCCGCGATTGGATCGCGCCCTTGGCCGAACGCGCGCAATGCTATGCGATTGCCGAACCCGGCCTGGGCTGGATCAGGCGTGCACTTGCGGACGAAGCACCGTTTGCGGCCCAGCATCGGATTGAAAGCCGGCGCTCTATTGTTGCATCGGATGGCAGCACGCAGGAGCTGACCGTTAATGACGGGGAATCGCCGCTGGGTTGGCTGTTCCGGCGCAAAGGACCGGAGGGCCGCAGCCTCATCACCGAATGGCAATTCAAGGCGGGCGAGAAATTGCGGGTCGATTTCACATTGGCGCAGCTCAATCCCCGGCTGGGGGTCGATTTCACTGCGCCGGTTGTGGCCGGGCGCCGGGGCGCAAAATCCGAAACCCTCTCCGACACCGTCCTGGCCGCGAAGCAGCGCTTTGCGCGCGCGATTGGCGCCGTGGGACCGGGCCTCTCGGACCTTCTGATCGATGTGTGCTGCCATCTTACGGGCCTGGAAGCGGCGGAGAAGCAGAAGGGCTGGCCGCAGCGTTCGGCAAAGATCGTGCTGCAGATCGCGCTTGACCGTTTGGCCGCGCATTACGGAATGGGACCTGTCGTCGGCAGCGGTTCGCGGCTGCGGGCCTGGGCGGCGGAAGACGCCGAAGAAAGTGCAGCCCGCGAAACCTGACCATCGAGGGAGCGACGGCTCAGGCTCACGCGGGCTGCTGATCCAAGCACGAGGGGGAGAGGAACACTCGCGCCTGGTGTGTCGGAACCGCTTTTCTATTCCCGGATGGTACGCGCGGGGGTTTTCCCGAACCTGAAGCCGATCGCTAAAAAGCGATTCAATTGGGGAAAATCGCGACATTCGGGCGCGGCATGGTTAGCCAATGTCTAAGGAAATCCGCGCATTTGTCCGTAAAGGCCGCGCGAAAGCGGCCGCGCCTTCAGCATTCGTTAAACATCCTTTGCAAGGATGAAACGGTCCGGCACCGGATTAACGAATGGGCAACCGGCGGCGGCGTTAGGAAGGCACG
>DATARE010000612.1:0-24671 GCA_036264295.1 Micropepsaceae bacterium
ACGGACCATTTGACCAAAGGCTTCGAGACCATCCCCAAGCGGCGCATGCTCTATCGGGGGCAGGTGCTGCAGGAAATGGATCTCGACGCGATCCTGCAACGCCGCCCGAAACTCGCATTGGTCGATGAACTTGCGCACACCAATGTCGATGGCAGCCGCCATCCCAAACGCTATCTGGATGTTGAGGAACTGCTGGAGGCGGGCATCGATGTCTACACGACATTCAATATCCAGCATCTCGAAAGCCTGAAGGATATCGTCGCCAAAATCACGCATGTTCAGGTGCGCGAAACCGTTCCGGATTCCATCATCGACCGTGCCGATGAAGTGGAAGTCGTCGATCTCACTCCCGAAGACCTGATTCAGCGGCTGAAGGAAGGCAAGGTCTATATCCCCGAGCAGGCCGAGCGCGCCATCCGCAACTATTTCACGCAAGGCAACCTGACGGCCCTGCGCGAACTCGTTTTGCGGCGCACCGCCCAGCGCGTCGACGAGCAAATGCTCAGCTATATGCAGACGCACGCGATCGCCGGGCCATGGGAAACCGGCGATCGCGTTCTCGCTTGCATCAGCGAAGACCGGGGATCGGCGGCACTTGTCCGCTATGCGCGGCGTCTTGCCGACCGCCTGCACGCGCCCTGGAGCGCGCTCCACGTCGAAACCCCGCACACACAGCAACTCGGCGAGGCCGACCGCGATTATATCGCCGAGTGTCAACGCCTCGCCGAGAAGCTCGGCGGCGTCGCGGTCACTATTCCGGCCGCCGATCCGGCCGATGGCATCGTCAGCCACGCCGAGGCGAACAATTTCACCCATCTGGTCATTGCACGCACGCATAGGCCCCGCTGGTCGGAGCTGTTCCGCGGCTCGACGGCGGCGCGGCTTATCCGCCGTGCGCGCGACATCAATGTACACGTCATGGCCGATCGCGCCGACCAGGAGCCCGGCTTCCAAAAGAACGGGGGAATCCCGATCCGTCAGGGTCGTAAGGAGCGCTTCGATCCGAACGAATATCTGGGCAGCTTGGGCATGGTGCTTGGCGCTCTGCTGTTGGGCTTGGTCCTGCGGCAGTTTCTCGGTATCGCCAATATCGCGCTCGTCTTCTTGACGGCAGTCCTGGCATGCGCCGTGACCTACGGCCTTTGGCCGGCTTTGGCCGCCTGTCTTCTGAGCGTGCTGGCGTTCAATTTCTTCTTTATCCCGCCGCTTTATACGCTCACCATCGCCGATCCGGAAAATGTGGTTGCGCTTTTTTCCTTTGCGATTGTCGCGGTGATCGCCAGCAACCTTACTGCCCGCGTGCGGGCCCAGGCGCTCTCCGCGCAGCGGCGCGCGAAGATGACCGAGAACCTTTATCTCTTTAGCCGCAAGCTCGCCGGCGTGGTCACGCTTGACGATCTGCTCTGGGCGACGGCATATCAGATTGCTTCCATGCTCCAGCTCCGTGTCGTGCTGCTGCTACCGGAGGGCGAAAGCCTGGCGGTACGCTCCGGCTATCCTCCGGAGGATATGCTGAGCGAGGCCGATCTGGCCGCTGCCAAATGGTGTTGGCAGAACGACCGCGCGGCGGGCCGCGGCGCGGACACGCTGCCGGGCGCCAAGCGGCTGTTCATACCCATGCATACCGGCCGTGGCGCCGTGGGCGTGGTGGGGCTGGATACGGACGAGCCCGGCATTCTGCTCACGCCCGATCGACGCCGTCTGCTGGATGCGCTGACCGATCAGGCGGCGCTGGCCATCGAGCGGATCAATCTCGCGGCCGATGTCGAAAAGGCGCGTCTCGCTTCGGAAGCCGAAAGACTGCGCAGCGCGCTGCTCACCTCGATTTCGCACGATCTGCGCACGCCCCTTGCCTCGATCCTTGGATCGGCGACGAGTCTTCGCGCCTATCGCGCGAACATGGATGAGAAGACCCAAGACGAACTCATCCGCACGATCCAGGACGAATCGGAGCGGTTGAATCGGTTTATCAGCAATCTTCTGGACATGACCAGGCTGGAATCGGGCGCGGTGACGCCGCACCGGGAGATGGTGGATCTTGCCGATATTGTGGGAAGCGCGCTTCAGAGAGGGTCAAAAGTTCTTCGCGGTCATCGCGTGCAGCTTGAACTCGAGCCCGCTTTGCCCATGCTGAAATTGGATACGGTCCTGTTCGAGCAGGTGCTGTTCAATCTGCTCGACAATGCCGCGAAATATTCGCCCACGGATACAGACATACGCCTCCGCGCGTGGCGCCAGGGCGATTTGCTGCACATCGCCATCCTGGATGAAGGCGAAGGCATACCGCCAACCGATCTGGAACGCATCTTCGACAAGTTTTATCGCGTGCATGCCGCCGACAGGAAGCGCGCCGGCACCGGGCTCGGCCTCGCCATCTGCCGCGGGTTCATCGAGGCGATGGGCGGAACGATCATTGCCGCCAATCGCAAAGATCGCAGCGGCGCCGTCTTTACGATCACGTTTCCGATCCCGCTCGATCAGCCTGTCGAACAGGAGAAAGCGCCGTGACGGGCGGGTCTTCGGTTCCGCGCATTCTTATCGTGGATGACGAACCGGCCATCCGCCGCTTTCTGCGGACAAGCCTGACCGCGCAGGGCTTCCAAGTCGCCGAAGCGCAGGACGGCAAGACCGCGATGGAAGAATTGCGCCGGCAGCAATGCGATCTGCTCGTTCTCGATCTCGGCCTGCCGGACATGGACGGACTGGAGATCATCGAACGCCTGCGCCATTCCAATTCCCACATTCCGATTCTCGTGCTTTCCAGCCGGGCGGAGGAGGCCGGCAAGGTGAAGGCACTCGACCTCGGCGCAGATGATTACGTCACCAAGCCCTTCGGTGTCGAAGAGTTGCTTGCACGCGTCCGGGCGGCACTCAGGCACAAGTTTCAGAGCCAGGGTGAAACACCAGTGTTCCACAGCGGCGATCTTGCCGTCGATCTCGTACGCCGCATTGTCACCGTAGGCGAACGCGAGGTGAAGTTTTCGCCGCGCGAATATGATGTGCTGCGCATGCTGGTCTTGAACGCCGGAAAAGTGGTGACGCACCGCGCGCTGTTGAAGCAAATCTGGGGCAGCGAAGCGGACATCCAATATTTGCGGATTTATATCCGCGCGCTGCGCCACAAGATCGAACCCGACCCCGAGCGGCCCCAATATATTCAAACCGAGCAAGGGGTCGGGTATCGTCTTCGCGCGCAGGATTGACGAGCACGTGTCAATCGCCGCCGCGATTGGCCACGCTGTCCTGCAGCTGATCGGCTTGAACGCGTTTGCTATCCAAACCGCGGCGGCGCGTGTGTTCTGCTTTGTCGCGATTGGAAAGAACGGCATTCTCGCCGATATCGGGCGTTTCGATTTCGGTTTGCCCTCCTGAGCCGCTGCCTTTGCCCTTTGCGCCTGCCCCGAAGTGTTTTCTGCTTGCCTTTGCCATGAGCGTATCTTTCATCTGCCTAGTGCTTTGCTGCCCCCTGTGGCGGATTGTTGTGCTTGTTGTGCTCGCTTTCCTGATTCATCCCGCGCTGACTGACAGGGAGTTCGCTTTCCCGCGCGCCGCGATCCGGCTGCTTTGGTTTCGGCGGCGCGATCGGATCGTCAATGCCGGGCTTGCGCTCGAGGTTGCGGGTGAATTGTTCGTGCGTTTTCCGTCCTGACATGTCGCTCTCCGTTCAGCTTGATGATCAGAACGCCCGTGTGCGTGCTTGCGTTGCGGCCGTGCCGGCAACCCGGCAACAGCGGCGATCACAGCTTCGGAACGTGGCTGCGATATGGGCGTTGACGCAGCGAAACGCGAATCGGGTGAACGCCATGAGCAGCACCGGACTCGAGGTCTTCGACAGGACCCTTCAAACGACGAACATCTGGATCGATGAAATCGCGGATGCCTTGTCGGTCGGCCGCCACGACGCGTGGCGCGTGCTTGGGGCCGTGCTGCACGCCTTGCGGGATCGGCTGCAACTTGGCTTATCGGCGCATCTTGCAGCAGAGTTGCCCCTGTTGGTACGCGGCCTTTATTTCGATCAATGGCGGCCCAGCGAGCAGAATACGAAGCTTCGCTCATTGGCGGAATTTCTCCTACATGTTTCCGACGGACTAACCGATCGCAAGCCGATTGGCTCCATCGACGCGACCTGTGCCGTTTTTGCTGTGCTCGACAGGCATCTCGATCCCGGACAAGCGATGAAAGTACGCAACGCCCTGCCCGAAGAAGTTCGGAATCTGTGGCCCGAACCTTTGGATGCGATGGGGTTGGATCGTCTGAGCCGAGACGATCTCAGAAGCCCGTTCTGAGACGCGCTTTCTTGCCCCCTCACGACCGAGCCGGCCTTCGCCCGAAGAAAAAGAGAGGAATGAGCCGCCGCTTCCGCTAAAGTCGATGGCGTGAGCGCCGCCGCGACATGCCAATGAAGGATGACGCCGTCTTCGCCAAATGCGGATGGCGGCTCGTTCCTTTTGTGGTGCTTCTCTTCACGGTCAATTTCCTGGACCGCGTGAATGTCGGCTTTGCCGCGCTCACGATGAATCGCGATTTGGGATTTTCGCCCGCGGTGTTCGGCTTCGGCGCGGGCGTCTTTTTCATCGGCTATTTTGCCCTCGAAATACCGAGCAATCTCGCATTGGCGCGGTTCGGTGCGCGGCGTTGGATCGCATTTCTGATGATGGTGTGGGGCGCAATCTCCGCCGCCTGCGCTTTTGTCCACGACGCGAACAGCTTTTATCTCTTGCGTTTTCTTCTGGGCGCGGCGGAAGCGGGATTCTTCCCGGGCATTCTTTATTATCTGACGCTGTGGTTTCCACGGGGCTATCGCGCGCGCTTCGCCGCCAGCCTGATTGCAGCCGGCCCGGTCGCAGGTGTCGTCGGCGGCCCCCTTTCGGGCCTGATTCTCGGCATGGACGGAGTCTCAGGCCTGCACGGCTGGCAATGGCTGTTCCTGATCGAGGGTCTGCCGGCGTGCATGCTCGCCTTTGTCGTCCTGCGGCTCATGCCTGATGGACCTGCCGAGGCGGCTTGGCTCAGCGCAGACGAGAAGAGAACCATCGCCCGGCATATCGTGGCGGAAAGCGCCGGCAAAGAGCATGCGTTTTGGCCGGCCCTGCGCGATCCCCGGGTGCTGGCGCTCAGCCTTGTTTTGCTGGGCATGCAATCCGGCCTGTTCGGCATCGGTATTTGGCTGCCTCAGATTGTGCAGTCGATGGGGTTCTCCGCCAGAGAAACCGGATTTGTCGTGGCGCCGCCCTATTTGATCAGCGCAGCGGCGATGATCTTTTGGGGCCGGTCCAGCGACCGCAAGGCCGAACGCGTCCGCCATTTGGCATGGGCCGCGTTCCTGGCCACCGCAGGATTGTCCATTGCGGGCGTTTCGCAAAACAATCTGGTGGTGCTGGCCGCGCTGACCGTAGGCATGATCGGCATTCACGCGACCTTTGGCCCCTTCTGGGGTATTCCCACCTCCTTTCTCAGCGACAAGGCGGCCGCGGGCGGGGTGGCGTTTCTCAATTCCATCGGAAGCCTGGGCGGGTTTCTGGCGCCCACCTATATCGGCCTTCTGAAGCAATCCACCGGCGGTTACGGGGCGAGCATGGTGCTGCTTGCCGGCGAATTGTTGGCATCGGGATGTATCGTGCTGATGATCGGCCGCGCCTGCACGCGGCAAGACCAGAAAGCGCCCGTGACGCCCATCCTTGATGCTCCCAGCCCGGGGCAATAGGGTCGGTGGGAACCTAACCCCATTGAGCGCGTGACGAACCGGCCCGAAGCGATTCATCTCAAGACCGGCGTGCTCATTATCGGCGCGGGTGCTGCCGGCATGTCGGGCGCCATTGCTGCGCATGATGCAGGCGCGGACGTCTTGCTGGTGGACCGGAGCCTGATCGGGCGGGGCGGGGCCACCGTGATGGCGCAAATGACGGTGGCGGCTGCTATCGGCGAAGAGGTGCCGGACGATTGGCATCATCATTTTGCCGACACGCTGCGGGCCGGGCGTGGGCTGTGCGATGTCCGGCTATCGCGATTGCTGTGCGAAGAAGCCCCCGCTGCAATTCGGCAAATGGATGAATGGCACGTCGGCTGGGCGCGTCATGCGGACGGGCGTATGCGCCAGACCGAAGCGCCGGGCCATGACAGGCCGCGCTGTGTCTATGTCGATTTTCTCAACACCGGTCCGGCGGTCTCGCGCACCTTGCGCACGCAGTTGCAGCGCCGGCATGCAATTCGTCGCATCGGCGATATCTGCATCGTCGATCTTGTTGTCAGCGACGGTGTTGCCACGGGCGCCGTTGGATTTTCCATCAGCGATGGGCGAACCGTAACCATTGCCGCGCAAGCGGTGATTGTCGCAACCGGCGGTCTGACGCGTCTTTACGCGCGCAACAGCGCATCGGCCAATATGGGCGGCGACGGCTACGCGCTCGCCCTTCGTGCGGGCGCCGAACTCATCGATATGGAGTTCGTCCAATTCTTTCCGATAGGCCATCTGGCGCCGCGCCTGGTCGGCATGGATCCGATCATGTGGGATCCGTTCCGTTACAAGTTGGGCGGCCAATTGCTGAATTCCGAACGACGCGAATTCATCGGCGATTATCATGCCGTTGAGGAGGGGCGCTACCGCGCGCCGCGCGACGTGGCCACCCGCGCCATTCTGACGGAGATCGCCGCGGGCCGCGGCTCGCCGTCGGGCGGGGTGTATCTCTCGTTCCGGCATGTGCCGGAAGCAAAGCTGCGCGACGCCTTTGGTCCGGTGATCGACCGGTTGGCCGCGAACGGCATCGATCTCACGCGCGAGCCTGTCGAAGTGGCCCCGATGGCCCATTATCACATGGGCGGCATTCGCGTGACGCCCGCAATGGCAACCCGAATCGGCAATTTGTTCGCGGCCGGCGAGGCGGTGGGTGGTGCCAACGGCGCCAATCGTTTGTCCGGCAATGCCATTCCCGAGGCCTTGGTGTTCGGACGCCACGCCGGTCTTTCTGCGGCCCGCTGCGCGGCCGGCCCCGCACGGGTTTGGCACGACAGGGCGGCCGCCGAGCCTATCGCATTGGTCAGGTCGGATCGGAGCGCGGCTTCGAGCGAGCATCCCGCGCATCTGTTGGGAAGGCTTCAGCGGATGATGGCCATTCATGCCGGGCCCGATCGTGACGAGACCGGTTTGCGGTTGGCGCTGGCGGAGCTTGCACTGCTCAGAGACGCGCTAGGGCAAGCCCCGCCGCCTGCCATCGGGGCGTTCGACACCAACCGATTGGATTGGTTCGATCTGCGCAATATGCTGCTTGTCGCCGAAACTGTGACCGGCGCGGCGCTCGCACGGCAGGAAAGCCGGGGTGCGCATCAGCGCAGAGATTTTCCGTTGACCAGTCCGAATTGGGAATTGAATCAGACATTGCGGTGGGCATCGGGCGTTCTGACGCTCGGACGCGTTCCCTGCGTGGACGCCGCAACCGTGGGTGTCGCGGAATGAAGCCGGCCGCCACGCTTGTTATCCTGCGCGGTGCGCCCGGCGGGGAGCAATTTTGGTCCCGCTTCGACGTCGAATATCATCCCGGGGAGTCGGTGCTGGATGCACTCCGGCGGCTGCACGCCGAAGTCGATCCGACCCTGGCGTTCCGCTATTCCTGCATCAATGCCAATGCCTGCAAGGAATGCATGATGCGTGTCGATGGGAAGGTGGTTTATGCCTGTACCGCGCGTCTCGAAGCGCGCGAGATGCGGCTGGAGCCGCTGGCAGGCAAAGCCCATATACGAGATCTGGTCACGGAAATCGCGCCCCCGGACGAGCGCCTGCCGAACGTTGCCGGGTCGAGCCCCTGAACCGCCGCCGCAACCGCATAATCGCTACAAAACGCGCATTGCGAAACCCTGCGAACCCGTGGTGGCATGTCCCTTGCTTAGCTTTAGCGATACCGTTTTTTAATTGATGATTAGGCTTAATCTCTCGGCACACCCAGGGTTGGCGAATGAGAAGAGACCCACTGCGTTCTGAAAACCCCATCATCCCGGTCAAGGCAGGCCCAGAAAGGGGGGCATTCCTGCTCCAGAAGGCATTGAACGAACCCGACATCGATGAGGTGAAAAAGACCATTCTGGCCAAATTGGCGCTTTCCGTCGGGAAGGATCCATCCAGTGCGGTTGACCGGGATTGGTTTGTGGCAACGGCGCTCGCGGCCCGCGACCGCATCATGCATAGCTGGCTGGCAAGCGAGCGGAAAAGCCGGGCCAAGGGCTCCAAGCGGGTTTATTACCTCTCCCTGGAATTCCTGATCGGGAGGCTCCTTGCCGATGTTCTGTGCAATCTTGGGCTCACCGAATTGTTTCGAGCGGCTCTCGGCGATCTGGGGGTCGATCTCAATGTCCTCAGAGCTATGGAGCCCGATGCCGCGCTCGGCAATGGCGGGCTTGGCCGGCTCGCGGCATGTTTCATGGAAAGCATGGCCACGCTTGGCATACCGGCATGTGGATATGGCATCCGCTATCAGCACGGTCTGTTCCGCCAGGTCATACGCGACGGCGTCCAGCAGGAATATCCCGAGGAATGGCTCGCGCTGGGAAATCCCTGGGAGTTCGAAAGAGCTGACGTGAGTTACGATGTCTGCTTTGGCGGCGATGTGGAGATCACCAAATGGCCGCAAGGGGCGCCGCGCTTCATCTGGCACCCCGCACAAACGATACAAGCCGTTGCTTACGATATTCCCATCGTGGGATGGGGCGGCGAACACGTGAACCCTTTGCGCTTGTGGTCGGCCCAACCGGTCGATCCGCTCCGGATCGAAGACTTCAACAAAGGCGATCATTTCGGAGCGTTCTCGGATTTGGCGCATGCCGAGGCGATTTCGAAATTCCTATATCCGAGCGATTCCACCATGGCCGGCCGCGAGCTGCGCTTGCGGCAGGAATATTTCTTCGTCACCGCCTCGTTGCAGGATTTGATCCAACGGCACATTGCCAGCGACGGGGATCTGCATCTGTTGCCGCAGCGCGCCGCGATTCAGCTCAACGACACGCATCCGAGCCTGGGAATCGCCGAGCTCATGCGGCTTCTCCTCGATGTGCACGGCTTTTCTTGGGCGGACGCGTGGCACGTCACCAAGAACACGTTTTCCTACACCAACCATACGCTGCTGCCCGAAGCGCTCGAAAGCTGGTCTGTTGCCTTGCTCGAAAAGATGTTGCCGCGCCATCTGCAGATCATCTACCGGATCAATGCCGAGCATTTGGAACAGGCCAGGCACACAGCCGGTTTCCCCTATGACGCGCTTTCCGAGATTTCGTTGATTGACGAGCGCAACGGCCGCAGCGTGCGGATGGGGCATCTTTCCTTTGTCGGCTCTCATCGGGTGAATGGGGTGTCCGCCCTGCACACGGATCTTATGCGCAAGACCGTGTTCCGGGATCTTCATCAGCTCTATCCCGACCGCATCGTCAACAAGACCAACGGAATCACGTTCCGGCGATGGCTGCTGCAGGCAAATCCCAGACTCACCGAAATCTTGCGCAAGGTTTGCGGCGATATTGTCCTGGACGACCCTTCATATTTGACCAATTTCGCGGCGCATGCAGACGACGCTTCGCTGCAAATGTCGGTGCAGGAAGCGAAATACCGCAACAAGGCGGCGCTCGCGCGCGTGATTGCGAACCGGCTCGAACTGCGCGTCGATCCACAGGCGATTTTCGACGTGCAGATCAAGCGGGTGCATGAATACAAGCGGCAATTGCTGAACTTGTTGGAAACGGTCGCGGCCTACGATGCCATTCGGGCGGATCCATCTCGCAACTGGGTCCCGCGGGTGAAAATCTTCGCGGGAAAAGCTGCCGCAAGCTACACCCAGGCCAAGCTCATCATCCGGCTTATCAATGATGTGGCGAAGACCATAAACAACGATTCTGCCATTCGCGGGCTTTTGCGGGTCGCCTATCTTCCCGATTACAATGTGAGCCTTGCCGAATCCATTATTCCGGCCGCCGATCTTTCGGAGCAAATTTCCACCGCCGGCATGGAAGCCTCTGGCACCGGCAACATGAAACTTGCGCTGAACGGCGCGCTGACAATCGGCACGCTTGATGGTGCGAACATCGAAATCCACGAACGGGTCGGCGACGAAAACATGTTCATCTTCGGTTTGACCGCCGCGGAGGTCGAGGAACATCGCCGGAAAGGCTTGGACGCGAGCGCAAGCATCGAAGGCTCTCCCGCGCTTTCAGCCGTGATCGATGCGATTCAGTCCGGGTTCTATTCCCCTGACGAGCCAGACCGCTTCACGGCGATTGCGCATGGGTTGCGCCATCAGGATTATTATCTGGTTGCCGCCGACTTCGATGCCTATTTCGATGCGCAGCGGCGGGTCGAGAAGCTCTGGCTGTCGAGACCGGCTTGGAATCGGGCGAGCATTCTCAACACCGCAAACATGGCCTGGTTCTCATCGGATCGCGCCATTGCGGAATACGCGCGGGAAATCTGGAACGTGCCACTCAAGAATGCCTGATCCGCAGAAGATGACAGATGGATATCGTTGCGATTTAAGGCTGCGATTCATCAGTGGTTCATGTTACAGATTCAGGCGTTCGGCCGGCGCCCGCGCCCCGCTGTTTGGTGAATAATTTGGTCACTCAAGACTTCGGTGCAGCACCCTATTCCCGCTCGGCCATGGCTTACGTCCTGGCGGGCGGCCGCGGCAGCCGGCTGTTCGAGCTTACGGACAAACGCGCCAAGCCGGCGGTCTTCTTTGGCGGCAAATCCCGCATCATCGATTTTGCGCTGTCCAATGCGCTCAATTCCGGCATTCGGCACATCGGCGTTGCGACACAATACAAGGCGCATAGTCTCATCCGGCACTTGCAGCGAGGGTGGAATTTCTTCCGTATCGAGCGAAACGAAAGCTTCGACATCCTGCCTGCAAGCCAGAGAGTATCGGAAACAGGCTGGTATGCCGGCACCGCGGACGCCATCTATCAAAATATCGACATCATCGAAAGCTACCAGCCGAAATACATCGTCGTGCTCGCGGGCGATCACATCTACAAAATGGATTACGAGCCCATGCTCCAGCAGCACGTGGAGCAAGGCGCCGACGTTACCATTGGGTGCCTAGAGGTTCCGCTCCAAGAAGCGTCCGGATTCGGGGTCATGCACACCGATATCAATGACCGAATCATCTCGTTTGTGGAGAAACCCAAGAATCCGCCGCCCATGCCGCAAAAGCCGGACCATGCGTTGGCCAGCATGGGGGTCTATGTCTTCGCCACGGCGTTTCTGATCGACCAATTGAAACGCGATGCGGCGGATCCGAATTCCAGCCGCGATTTCGGCAAGGACATCATTCCGTATCTGGTTCGCGAAGGTAACGCGGTCGCCCACCAATATTCGCGTTCCTGCGTCAGGTCCGACGGACAAACCCATTCCTATTGGCGCGACGTCGGAACGCTCGATGCCTACTGGGCGGCGAACATGGATCTGACCGATATCGTTCCGGAGCTCGACCTCTACGATCAGAATTGGCCGATCTGGACCTTTGCCGAAATTACACCCCCCGCAAAATTCGTTCACGATCAGGACGGCAGGCGGGGTCAGGCTGTTTCGTCTCTGGTTGCCGGTGGCTGTATCATTTCCGGCGCGAGCGTGCGGAGTTCGCTGCTATTTACCCATGTCGTGGTGAATTCATTTTCGAAAATTGAGAACGCGATCGTCTTGCCAGAGGTGCATATCGAACGGTCTGCACGGCTCCGCAATGTGATCATCGATCGTGGCGTTCATATCCCGGCGCATCTCGTCGTCGGCGAAGACCCTGAAGAGGATGCGGCGCGGTTTCGCCGGACCGAGAACGGCATCTGTCTCATCACCCAAGCGATGATCGACAAACTCGCCTCATGACAGACCTCGCGAACCTCCGTGTGCTGTCGGTGGTTTCGGAAATCTTTCCTTTGGTGAAAACGGGCGGCTTGGCCGATGTGACTGGCGCCCTGCCGCTGGCCTTGCGCGAGCACGGCGTTGGGACAGTTTCACTGGTGCCTGGATATCCGTCCGTTCTGGCCGCTCTGAAAGAGGCGGAGACTGTCCACGCTTTCGATCAGCTTTTCGGCGGCCCTGCGCGAATCCTGTCGGCGCGAGTCGCCGGTCACGATCTTCTCGTCATCGAAGCGCGTCATTTGTTCGATCGTCCGGGCAATCCCTATTTCGATGCCGAGGGCCGCGATTGGCCGGACAATGCGCTGCGCTTCGGCGCTCTCGGGTGGGTCGCGGCGCGTGTCGCATTGGGCGACATTCCCAAATTCCAACCGGATATCGTCCACTGTCACGATTGGCAAGCAGGGCTTACGCTGGCGTATCTGGCCTATGATGGAAGGGGCCGGCCCCCCAGCATTATCACCGTCCACAATCTCGCGTTTCAGGGGCTGTTTCCTTACGAAACCTTGAGCGCGCTCCAACTTCCCCCGTCATCCTTTCAGGTCGACGGTGTCGAGTTTTACGGCCATGTGAGCTTCCTGAAGGCGGGGCTCCAATTCGCGGACCGGATCACCACCGTCTCCACAACCTACGCCGCCGAAATGCAAACGCCCGAACATGGTTTCGGACTCGATGGATTGCTGCGCGCCCGCTCCGGCCTGGTCACCGGGATCGTCAACGGGATAGACACGGAGATCTGGAATCCGAAAACCGACAGCCGGCTGCCTGCACGGTTCGATCCCAAGACGATCGCCAAACGCGCGCGCAACAAGCAGCATGTGCAGCGTCATTTCCGGCTGAACCTGGAACCGGAACCGCTTCTATTCGGAATCGTCAGCCGTCTCGCCTGGCAAAAAGGCCTCGACATTTTGGCCGACGCGGTGCCTTCGCTTCTCGACATGGGAGCACAGCTTGCAGTTTTGGGAGCGGGAGAGGCAGAGTTGGAGCGTCGCTTTTTTGCGCTCGCCGAAGCCCATCCCGGCCGCATCGGCTGCATCATCGGCTACAATGAAGATTTGGCGCATCTGATGCAGGCCGGCGCAGATTCCATTGCGGTTCCGTCGCGATACGAACCTTGCGGGCTGACGCAATTGTGCGCGCTTCGCTATGGCGCAATTCCCGTCGTCGCCAAAGTCGGCGGCCTTGCCGACACTGTGCTCGATCCTCTGGAGATCGCTTCGGGCAGAGCCCGCGCCACGGGCTTTCATTTCAGCCCCGTCACCCGGGAGGCTCTGGAAGCCGCGCTCGCGCGGACGCGAGATCTCTGGTCGCGCCAGCCCGAATGGCGCCGCATGCAGCGAAGCGGAATGCGCACCGATGTTTCGTGGACGAAATCCGCAAGGCAATATGCGGATGTGTACCGGGACCTTCTTGCCAATGCGTCTGTGCGCTGATCAGCGACATGTCCGAAAACCGAAGCGAATGCTTTCGTGCTAGATTTCTTCCCTAAGGAAGAAGAGCTTGGGCTGCGCCAATGGCATTGAGCGAAAGAAGCGCAATAGACGATCCGGAACAGAAAGGCGCCACGCGGTCCGTTGCGGCGCCGCGGGAGATCGTTTACCGCCACGCACGTCTCATTCGCGTGACGCATTGGATCAATGTTCTGTGTCTGACGCTGCTCCTGATGAGTGGGCTTAGGATCTTCAACGCGCATCCGGCGCTTTACTGGGGCAATTACGGCTATGCCGGCCTGCCCTCCTTCATCTCGATCTCCGGCGATTTCGACGATGTGACGGGCCGGAATGTCGGGGTCACGCGCATCGGCTCTTACAGCTTCGATACCACGGGATTCCTCGGCGTCAACCGCAAGGCGGACGGAACCGAGGCTGAAACTGCATTTCCCGTTTGGGCAACTTTGGGACCCGGTCTCGGCGGCGCGCGCGACTGGCATTTCCTCGCCGCGTGGATGCTGGTGGCCAATGGCGCGCTCTATGTGCTTTACGGTCTCATATCAGGCCATTTTCGTCGCGATCTGGCCCCCTCCGCGGGCGAGCTGCGGCCGCGCCACATTTTGCATGATATTTGGAATCATCTTCGGCTGCGCGCTCCGCGTGGCGAAGCCGCCAGGCGCTACAATGTGCTGCAGAAGCTCGCCTATCTCGCAGTGGTTTTCGTGGCGTTGCCGGTCATGGTGCTCACCGGGCTGACGATGTCGCCGGCGGTCACGGCCGCCATGCCGTTCCTGTTCGATGTGTTCGGCGGACGCCAATCGGCGCGCACGATCCATTTCATCGCGGCCAATCTTATCGTGCTGTTCGTGCTTGTTCATGTGGCCGAAATCATGCTGTCCGGCGCGTTTAATCTGATGCGGTCCATGATCACGGGACGTTATGCCATCAGACCGGAGCGCGCGCGATGAGCCTTGTTGTCAGCCGCAGACAATTGCTCAGCACCGGCGCGGCGGCGGCGGGAAGCGCTCTGCTTGCCGGATGCGACCGCATCCCAGGCCTTTCGACGCGGGAGTTTCTCGATTTCGGCCAATTGATGTCGATGCGTGCACAGCGCCTGTTGCTCGCGTCGCAACCGCTGGTTCGCGAATATGCCCTCGCGGACATTTCGCCGGACTTCCCGCCCAACGGCACCGAGATGCCGGACGGCGCCGCCTATGTGGAGATGATCGATTCGCAGTTCGCCAATTGGCGGCTCACAATCGATGGTTTGGTATCGAAGCCCCTGTCACTGTCGCTCGATGAGATCAAGCGACTGCCGGTCCGCACGCAAGTGACCCAGCACAGTTGCGACGAAGGCTGGAGCGCCATTGGGCAATGGACGGGTGTGCCCCTCGCGCCACTGCTCGTGATGGCGGGTCTCAGGCCGGAAGCTCGCTTCATCGTGTTCCATTGCCTGGACGAAATGACGGAAGGCGAATTCTATTATGAGAGCATCGATCTGTTCGATGCCTTCCATCCGCAGACCATCCTCGCCTACGGCATGAACGGCAAGCCATTGCCGGTGGCGCATGGCGCGCCGCTCCGTCTGCGCGTGGAACGCCAAATCGGTTACAAGAACGCCAAATACGTCACGCGTGTGGAAGCCGTCGACGGGCTGTCGCGCATCGGTGGCGGCAGAGGCGGTTTCTGGCCGGACCACGGCTATCAATGGTACGCGGGATTGTGAAGGCGCGTCTTTAGCGGCGCACCCCGCCTTTGCCCGAAGCAAGCCGCAACACGGGATCGGCAAAGAACAATCGCATCAGATCGCTCTGCCGGCCGCTGCCTGTCTTGTGAAAGAGCTGCTTGAGGTAGCCCTTTGCCGTGTTGAGCGTGATCCCAGCGGTGTCGGCGTAATCGGCCAGACGCGTGCCCTGCAGCAGTGCCTTCAGAAGCTGGGCTTCAGCCCGGCTGAGGCCATACAGACGTGCGGCGTGTCCCTCATCCATGCCGGTTTCGGCGTCGGGATTGCTGACAAACACCATGACCGACGCATTCCGATAGCCGAAATCCGCTTCCGAACGGCGCGGGCACACCAGCGCCGTCATGGGTTTGCCGTTCTTGGAACGAAGCACCACCATGCCGCCGGAATCGCTGCCGCGCCTTGTACCGGTCGCAGCGGCGGCGCGAACCGCACTGCTGAAATCCTCGCTTGCATTGGCGTGCGAAGCGCGAACCCGTCCATGACAATACATCAGACCGTCGCCGCGCTTGATGAGGGCATCCGCCACGCGGTTGGCGAAAAGCATCCGGCATTCTTCGTCCAGAAGCATGATGCCGACATCCAGGGAATCCATGCCTGCAACCAGACCATCGCGCAGGGATTGCGCCGCATTCAGGCGTTCGTAAATATCGACGGCGCGCTTCAGATGCGGCCTGAGCCGCAACGCGAGCCGCTTTTCGGCCGCGGTGTAATAGCCGGCCTGTTTGTCTCTTAGCCCGCTTGCCAGGAAGAACGCGCCGGCATCGCGCCGTATCGGAATGCCAATAGCGTCGTGAAGCCCAAGCGGGTTCAGCCAGTCATTGAAGAATTCCGTGTGTTCGAGATCGGAAGGCCCCATCAGCTCATGCGCGGCGGTCACGCTGTGCGGGGCACGGTCGAAGGCGGGGACCCAAGGGTTGATCAGGCCGTAGTGCTTTGCGTAGGCCTCGACATGCGCTGCATCCAAACCGTTGAACTGGTTGAAACGGATGGTCGTGCGGTCCTGGAAGAAAAGCGCGAAGCCCCGGCTGTTCAGCGCGATATTGAGCGAATCCAATACGTTCGACCAACCGTTTGGGTCGAGCGCAGCATCGTAGATCTGATCGAGAAGATCATCGTAACTGACATTGGCGACCATTTTTCCCCCGTCGCGGTGCAGCGCTCTCCCCCCAAACGGGGGGAGCAGAGCGGCACCAGCACTGATACACAAATGCGTCCGCGTCGGTAGGGGGATGCCGGTTTTTGACGCAGCGTAGCTTTATGAATTTGTGCCGTCATAGGCGCGGGCGGCGTAACATGTGTGGCAGGCCTCGCGTGACATATGCCGGGTCCGCGCATGATGGCCCTGTCAGCAGCAAGGCTACGTCGAAGCTCAGGGCCGCAGGCACACCAGCAGGCCGCGCGTGGCTCGAAATCCAAACGGAACAACCGGTCGTGCTCATCGGCTGCGCGGCAGCGGCAGAACCGGCCAGATTTTCGGCGAAGCGTGTTACGACATCTGGTTGGGTGCGCGAAAAGTCGGACCCTTCGCCGGCCTTTTTCAACGCGTTGCGGCTTCGTAGAACGTAACAAATAATGCCAGCCAAGCGCGCTCCTTTTGACTCCGCGGCGAAAGCAATTTTGCGCTATCGGACATTGGCCGATCAGGCGAGATTCAACGCCGAAAAGGCCGTGGACGAAGCTGGCCGGGAATGGTTCCTTGCGCTGGCGAAGACCATGACAGAACTGGCTGACGCGCTGGAAGGGCATAGGCCCGGATAACGCGGGCGCGCGTTCGGTTCCCAGCCAGCCATATAGGGCCAATGTCCGCCGGTCGCAGCGGCAAGTTTCAGGCGTTGACATGACAAATGATGGCCGGAACCATCGATCCGGTTGACGGAACCCGTCCGCCCAAGATTTATGCGGCGATGACCGTTTTCTGGGTGCATTGAAATGTCTCCGCCCGCGAGAGCCACGGGACATTCGCGATTGCTGTGGCTCGGCGCGCTGTTGAACGCGGTTTGCGTCATTGCGCATGCGTGGGCTGCAGATCCGCAACCTTACACTGTGACGGTTTCGCCGACCGGCAATTCGGAAATCGACCAGGCCGTGCGTGACAGCTCGCTTCTCGTCACCTTGCGCGAAAGCGCACCGGCACCGCCTTTCGGTCTGATTGGCCGTGCGAGAGGGGATGCCGAACGCATCACCATGGTGCTCAACAGCTTTGGGTATTACGCGGCAAAGATCGTCGTCACCATAGCGGGCCGCCAATTGGACGATCCGGCCCTGCCCACCGTCCTCGACCAGACGCCGCAAAACACCGCCGTTCCGGTGAACATCGCCGTCGATAAAGGGGCGGTCTACCATTTGCGCAACATCACGCTGGAAGGCGCGATTCCGGCGGCGGGACGCGTCGCGCTCGGCCTTTCATCCGGGGCGATTGCCAATTCGGCCGATGTCGCTGCGGCACGCGAGCGGCTGCTCGCCGCTCTGCAGGAAGCTGGTTATGCACTCGCGAAGGTCGACGAACCGATTGCCTATGCCGATGATCAGGCCAGCGCGATTGACGTGACCTTTCGGGTGAATGCCGGGCCGCAGGCCACAATCGGGATGATCTCCATTGAAGGTCTGAAGGACGTCAATGAGAGCTTCGTCCGTGAAGTGCTTACCATCCACAGCGGCGACCGCTATCGGCCGAGCGATATTGAGATGGCGCGTCAGGCCATCGCGGCCACCGGCGTGTTTTCCGGCGTGAATGTCCGCGCCGCCGAACAGCTGGCGGCCGATGGAAGGCTTCCTTTGATTTTCGACGTGCAGGAACGCCCGAAGCACGCCGTCAATCTTTCCGGCGACTACTCCACCGACCTGGGATTTAGCTTCTCCACCAGTTGGACGCATCGAAACCTGTTCGGCAACGCCGAGCAACTCAATCTTTCCGCTGCGGAGAACGGAATTGGCGGCACCGCCACCAGCGCGCTCGGCTATAAGTTCAGCGCGCAATTCCTGAAGCCGGATTTCCAACGGCAAGATCAGACGCTCGAATTCGATGCAAATGCGATCAAACAGGCCCTCGAAGCCTATAATCAGACGGCCGAAACGGTGGGCAGTTTCTTGCGCCGGAAATTTTCGCCGCGATGGAGCGGCAGTGTCGGCCTCACTGCAACCCATGACGACGTCGTCCAGAAAGGCACGGACCGTCTGTATGAATTGCTGGCGCTGCCCGTATCGGCCTCCTACGACAGCACCGGCTTGACGGATGTGTTGCAGGACCCCACCCATGGCGTTCGCACATCCTTCGCCTTCACGCCAACCCAGTCTTTCGGCGCGCGCACCTTTACATTCTTCACATTGCAAGCTTCGGCTTCCGCGTATTTCGATCTGTCGGGCGGCGGCCGCACCGTCATCGCGCTGCGTGGCCTGGCGGGCAGCGTGCTGGGCGCGTCTAGTTTGGATCTGCCCCCCGATCAGCGGTTGTATGCGGGGGGAAGCGCGACGGTACGTGGCTTCAAATATCAGTCCATTGGCCCGCGATTTTCCGATGGCGATCCGATCGGCGGCGCCTCGGTCGATGCGGTAACGCTTGAGCTTCGTCAGCGTCTGTTTGGCAATTTCGGAGCTGCGGTCTTTGTCGATGCCGGACAAGCTGGCGCCGGCTCGATTCCGTTCACCGGGGCGATCCGTGCCGGAACGGGCGCCGGTCTTCGCTATTATACTCCCATCGGAGTCGTGCGCGGCGATGTTGCGATACCGCTCACCAGAATCGCAAACGGCGATGCCTTCGAGATCTATATCGGACTGGGACAGGCATTCTGATGCGTCGCGGATTGATCAGGGCCGGATATGCAGCAGCCATTGCCGTTGTTGCGCTTATCTGTCTGGGTGTCCTGCTTTTCGGCTTTGCCAATACCCGCTTTGGTCAGGGGATTGTCGCATCGCTGGTGAACCCCCTTACGGGCGGGAAGGTTTCCGTCACCGGGCTGAGCGGGCATTTTCCCGATGCGTTGCGGGCGGCGCGTATCGATATTCGCGACAAGCAGGGTCTTTGGCTCTCCATCGATGGGGTGGCGGTCGAGTGGTTGCCGCTGTCGCTGTTGCGTGGTCATGTCGATGTCACCCGGTTGGAAGCAGAGCGCGTATTCATGGCGCGCACGCCGGTGAGCGATGAGGAAAATCAACGCGATTATGAAGTCACGGTTCGCAATCTGCGGATTGCCCGTTTCGAAGCCGGTCCGGAATTGTCCGGCAAGGCGATCCAGGCCAGCATTCAAGGCTCCGTGCATTATGTTTCCGCAACCAATGTCGGCGCGAATCTCGCGGTTATGCGACTCGACGGGCCGGGCACATACCGCCTGAACGGACAGTTCACAGATGGTTTCATTTTGGGCGAGGCGCATGCCGAGGAGCCGCCTGAAGGTTTGCTTGCCGGTCTTCTGGGTCTCAATCAAATTGGGGCCATCGTGCTTGACGCGCATGCGAGCGGGCGGCCGAAAGCGAATACCGTCGCTGTCATGCTGGATGCGGGCGCGTTTCATGCTTCGGGCGACGGCACAATCGACCTTGCGGACTCGCGCGCGGATCTGGATTTTGTCGTGAACGCCCCTGCCATGAGCCCGCGCTCCGGGCTCTCCTGGCAATCCTTGGCTGTCGATGGGCATTTGCATGGCTCCTTCAGCACGCCGGATATTGTGGCGCGCATCGCTATTCGCGATTTTCGTGCCGATGAAAATGGCTTCGATGAAATAAGCGGGAATGCGCAAGGCAGCCTTGGCGCGGTGGATTTCACCGCAACAATGACGGGAGCGCGGATAGCACGCATCGATCCCAAGCTTCTTGCACGCGCTCCCATCGCGCTCAAAGGCCACGCCAATCTCGACACGCCGGCGCGTCCCGTGAGCTTCACCATTTCGCATCCCGCCATCGCGATGGAAGGACAAATGGATCTGGGCGAGCAAAAACGCGGCACGATCATGGTCACTTTGCCGGAGATTGCACCGTTTGCCGGACTTGCCGGCGTGGATATTCGCGGGCGCGCCAAGTTCACGACGAAGCTCGCACTGAATGATGCCACCTCTCGCATCGGACTCGACGGCACCATCGAAGCGGCAGGCACATCGACGCTCGCACGTCTTTTGGGCCGGAGCGCGCATTTCATGCTCAATGCCGATGCCGAAGGCGCGAACATCGCGGTTTCCGATTTGCGTTTCGACGGCGCCGCGGTCCGCGCGCGAATTTCAGGTACGACCAAAGACGAGGTGCTGAATCTGGGGGGGACGATTGATCTTTCCGATCTGTCATTGCTGACCCCGAACCTGTCGGGTGCTGTCCACATCCAAGGCCGGGTGGCGGGGCCGCTTCAGATGGCGCGGCTGAATGCCAATGCCTCTGGCGACATTGCCACGCAAGGCTTTGCCAAGCAGCGCGTGATGCTCACGGTCAATGCGACAGGGTTATCGAAGCCCTCTACCGGCGATTTCCACGCGGAAGGACGTTTTGACGACGGGCCGGTTTCCGTGAATGGAACATTTGGCTGGCAAACGGATGGAATAAAACTCGCAGTCCAGCGCGGGGAATGGAAAAGCCTGAGTGCCCGCGCCAACCTGTCGATGCCGGACAATGGCTCGCTTTCGGGCGATGCGAATTTCCGTCTCGAACGCCTCCAGGATCTCGCACCGATTATCGGGCAGCCCATCGAGGGCAGCGTAGACGCGACCCTGGCTCTGGGTGGACAAGACGGAAAAACCGGAAACATCGAGGCCAAAGCGCAAAATTTGCGCTTTCAAAATGTCCGTGTGGGTGAAGCAACGGTTGGAGGGCGGATTGCGAATCCGATCGACGCGATCTCTGTCGCGCTGGATTTCAGGGCCTCTCGCATAGAGGCATCCGGCATCAAGGCCAATGCGTCGGGGCGCGTGGAGGGGCCGAAAGCTGCGCTGGCGCTGCAGGTCATATCGGATTTGCAGGATATGGATGGCAATCCCGCAAATCTGACGGCCTCTTCCACACTCGACCTGGACAAGAAGGCGGTTCGGCTGACGGCGTTTCGCGGAACATATCGAAATCAAACCGCGGTCCTGGCGGCGCCCACACAAATTTCCTATGCCAACGGATTATCTCTGGGAGCCTTGCGCGCGAACATCGGACGGGCAGCATTTGCGGTCAGGGGCGATTTGTTGCCCAATCTCAACGCGGACCTTTCTGTCGAAAATCTCACCGCCGCGCAATTGCAGCCTTTCGTGCCGGAATTGACGGAGGGTGTTTTTACGGGCGAAGCAAAACTCACGGGCACGCTGGACGCACCGAAGGGCAATATCACCCTTACCGGCCGCGGATTGCGTGCAAGCCGCTTCGCCACCACCGGAATCGAGTCCGCCAGCCTGGATGCGCGCGCTGTGCTCGACGGTCAGATGCTCACTTTGGATGCATCGGTCATATCCGGCAAATATGCGCATCTGATGATCAACGGCCACGCGCCACTCGATCCGCGGCAAACCATGGATCTGCGCGCCGATGGCACGCTTGACCTTGCCATCCTGACGCCGCTGCTTGCCGTCGAAGGCCGCAGCCTTCGCGGACAGATCGCCCTCAACGCTTCGATCGGCGGCACGGTGATGGCGCCGCGCGTGACCGGCAACGCGCAATTGTCGGGAGGCGAGATCCAGGATTATACCCGCGGCGTGCGCATACAAGATGTTCGCCTGCGCGCTGAATCCGATGGCGCGATGTTGCGCGTTACCGATTTCTCGGGCCGGGCGGGGTCGGGTACGATCACAGGCGTTGCGTCGATCGATCTCGAAAAACCCGGTTTTCCTGTCGATGTGTCGCTGGAAGCCAGGAAAGCGCAACCTATCGCAAGCGATCGCCTCACCGCGACAATGGACGCCAATCTCAAACTGGCGGGTAAAGCCAAAGAACAGCTTTTGCTGTCCGGGACGATTGCCGTAAGCCGCGGCGAGATCATTTTGCCCGACAATTTGCCGTCCAATGTGGTGGTGCTGGATGTCAGAAGGCCGGGACAAACGGTTGCGATCGAGGCTTCGCAATCCCGGGAGATGCTCGCAAGCCTGGACCTCACCATCACCACGCCGGGACAATTCTTTGTCCGTGGGCACGGACTCGACGCCGAAGTCGAAGGCCGAATTCATGTTGGGGGAACGGATATTTCGCCTGTTATCACCGGCGGTCTCGATATGCGAAGGGGCACCTATGTTCTCGCCGGACAGACGCTCACTTTTACCAGCGGCAAAGTCAGCTTCGATGGCGCAGGCCTACACAACAAGCTCGATCCGACATTGGACTTCGTTGCGCAGACGGTTTCGGCGGGAGTCACCGCGAATCTGCAAATCACCGGTTACGCGTCCGCGCCGAAGGTTCAACTTTCCAGCATGCCCTCGCTGCCTCAGGACGAGATCCTGGCCCGCCTTCTGTTCAATCAGGGCGCAAAGGAGTTGACGCCATTTCAGCTCGCGGAAATCGCACAAGCGGCCGCTTCGCTGGGCGGCGTGGGAACAGGTTTCAATCCGCTGGGCACGGTGCGCAGGAGCCTTGGTCTCGATGTTCTGTCCATCGGCAGCCGAAGCAGTTCCGCTGGCGGGACGGAGACGACGGTGGAAGCGGGAAAATACGTCACCCGCGGCGTGTTTGTCGGGGCCAAGCAAGGGCAATCCGGGGGTACGCAGACGGAAGTCCAGGTCGACCTGACGAAGAACCTCAAAGCGCGCGCGACGATTGACACCGGCACCAATCCCACTGCCACGCAAGGCGCCCAGCAAACGAGCGGCAACAGTATCGGTCTTACCTATCAATTCGAATATTGATCGCGCCGTCGCATGCGACACGTCGAAATGTGCGCGGTTCTACGAGCCGATTTTCTTCAATATCTCGGAATAGGCGACATTGATCCGGGACATGGTTTTCGCCGCGACTTCCAGAAACTCCGGCCCCAGACCCAAACCTCTGACGTGATCGGGATGGTTCGTCCGGCAGAGCTGATGATAAGCGGTCTTCAATTCCTCGCGTCCGACATTTTCGGAAACGCCGAGGATTTTGTACGGGTCGCCTCCACGATAAGGGCCAACAACCTGCGCGGAAGGCATCGGCAGACTCACGCGCTTGATTGTCGCCTTGGCGATGGCCAGAAAAGCCCCGTCCAGGGTTTCCAGGGGAAGGAAAGCGCGGTCATCATTCAGGACATCCGTCAACCGCCCTTGCGGAGATACGAAAAGCTTGCCCTGCAAGACTTCTCCGTCGACGAGAGCAATCTCGACCATCGTCGCAGTTTTCTGAACCGTACGGGAATTGTTGTTCATGCTGAGGCCGGGCAATCAAGATCCAGCCCGCACTATGAACCGGTGGGGATTAAGCAATCATGGCTCGAATCGCGCCGGATCACTTAGGAAAAATTTTACATATCCCGCGGCTTGGCCGCTCACCCCGGCATATCGAAGAATTGTTCACCAAGCCGACAGGCTGAATTCATCTCGCCGGCCTATTATCCGATGCTCACTCCAATGCGGCCGCCCAGTGCATTTCAGGATTCCAGCCGGCCTCTTGGCCCTCGTCCTTTTTTCCTCGTCCGCAATGGGGTTCTCCGAGGACCATGGCGTGGTTCGCCGTATCGACAGACCCACAAGACAGATTTTTCTTGAAGATGGCAGGAGTTACGTTGTCGTCCGTGGGATCGATCTGGCAAAGTTCGAAGCTGGCGAGCACGTCGCCGTGCGCATCGAGGACGAGAATGGCAAGCCCGTCGTGATCAAAATGATTAAAGGGGACCGGTTCCCCGCCACGCCATTGCAGACGCAGCGCTCGCGGCCGTTCTAGCGAACACCCATTCTGCCATAGGCATTTGCAAAACCCGCAGGGGGTCGTCCCACAAAAAGCAGCGGCATGGCATGCCTGCGCGCGCGAGGTAAATTTTCATTAACGAATTTCGTGAATGTTATCCAAAGGGTTACTTGGAGTGGGCCATTCGAATGCGTACAGTTCATCTCCAGCTTCAGGACACCCTTGAAGGTCTCGCGAGATTTTGGCGCGAGCAGGTTTCGGCCGCGTTCGATGCCGAAACCTTGCCATCTCCCGTATCCGTCCGCCAAACGAACGACCCTGGCCGCGCGCTGCACCATTACGTGCTTGGGATTGGCGTGATCTCGTTGCTTCTCGGGCTCGCGATGGCGGGGGCTCGCATCAAAAATCCGATTTGGCTGGACGCGCTTCTGCCCTCGCTTTTCTACACAAAATTCAACACGGCTTTGGCCTTCGTGATGGCAGGCGCCGGCTTGTCGGCGGCCGGACTCAAATCGCAGCGCGTTGCGGCATTCGCGGGCGCCATTCTCCTGGCCATTGGCGGCATTACGTTGCTGGAATATCTGACCGACTTGAATCTGGGGCTGGACGAGGCGCTGGTTCGGGATTTCCGCGAGCCTCTCGGTCCGCACCCTGGGCGCATGGCGCCCAATACGGCGCTGGCTTTCGCCTGCATCGGATTCTCCATCCTGCGGCTCAAGCATTGTGCACGAAGCGCCCGGTACATCGCGGTCTGCGAACTGTTGGCGTTTCTCGTCTTCGCGCTAGGGACCGCCGGTTTGCTCGGCCATGTGGCCGGCGTCGAACGTGCCTATGGATGGGGCAATTCCAC
>DATARE010000622.1:0-8185 GCA_036264295.1 Micropepsaceae bacterium
GAGGCGTTGGCCGAAATCGGGATTACCGCGATCGAACTGATGCCGGTGGCGGATTTTCCGGGAGCGCGGAATTGGGGCTATGACGGCACGCTGCCCTTTGCGCCGGACGAACAATACGGCACGCCCGATGAATTCAAGCGCCTTATCGACGCCGCCCATGGGCTGGGGCTGATGATTTTTCTCGATGTGGTCTACAATCATTTCGGACCCGATGGAAATTATCTGGGACTCTATGCCCGCGAATTTTTTCGCGCCGACTGCCGGACACCATGGGGAGATGCCATCGATTTCCGCCGCCAACCGGTGCGGCGCTTTTTTATCGAAAATGCGCTGTATTGGATTCACGAATTTCGCATCGACGGTTTGCGGTTCGACGCCGTGCACGCGATTTGTGGCAAGGATTTTCTTCACGAACTTGCGCGCGAAATCCGTGCCAGCGTTCCGCCGGAACGGCACGTGCATCTGGTGGTCGAAAACGACGACAACGATGCGGGTCTTTTGGAAAATGGCTTCGATGCGCAGTGGAACGACGATTTCCACCATGCCATGCACGTGCTTCTGACGGGCGAGACCACCGGCTATTATGGCGATTATGCGCAGCACCCTTCCGAGGCCCTCGCCCGGTCGTTGCGCGACGGGTTCGTCTATCAGGGAGAATATTCGCAACATCGTGGAACTGCGCGGGGAACGGCCAGCGCACATCTGCCGCCGGCCGCATTCGTCGATTTTTTGCAAAATCACGATCAGACCGGCAATCGCGCCTTTGGCGAGCGTTTGACCGCGCTTGCGGAGCCGAATGCACTGAAGGCTGCGGTGGCTCTGCTGCTTCTTTCTCCTCACATACCGTTGTTGTTCATGGGAGAGGAATGGGGCGCACGCGAACCTTTCCTTTATTTCTGCGATCACCGCGATGCCGGTCTGGCGAAATCGGTTCGCGAGGGCCGCCGCTCGGAATTCGCGAAATTTGCGGATTTCGCCGATCCCGCCAAACGGGCGCAAATTCCCGATCCCAATGCTGCCGAAACATTTGAACGGTCCAGGCCACGCGACGATGCGCCGGAGGCTCAGTTGTGGCGTTATCTGTACACGCGGCTCCTGAGGCTGCGGCACGAACAAATTATTCCCCGTTTGAAGGGCGCTGATGGCGAACACGCCGAAGCAATCGGTGAAAAGGCGATTTTGGCGCGTTGGCGTATGGGCGATGGTGCAAGGCTGACATTGGCATGCAATCTGGGGGCCGAGGCGGCGCCTGCCAATCTTCCGGGCGGCGTTCCGTTATGGGGGCAGACCGGCGGCGGCACCATCCAAGCGCACACCACGCTGTGCTGGATTGAACTGCCATGACAGATGAAGCGCTGGTCAATCTCGCAAGGACGGCAGGTCTGGCACCGGAATGGTGGGATATTTACGGCAATCACCACATCGTGCCGGAGGATACGCTGCGCAGCGTGCTGCGCGGTCTTGGTTTACCGGCGGATAGCGAAGCCGATATCGCCGAAAGCCGGCTTAAATTTTCGACGCAGACAACCGCGCCGCTGCAGACCGCGAGAGCGGGCGAGCGCGTGAGCGCCGGCGCCACCCAGCACGCCGTCATCCATTTCGAAAATGGGAGTACCGCCCAACCTGATCTGGATATCACCGATCAAGGCGCCTTCATCACCGCCCCGTCCATGCCCGGCTATCACACCATCGAAACCGATCAGGGCATTCGGCCGCTGGCCGTCGCGCCGCGTTGTCACACCATCGCAGACACCGCACCGGGAAGAAAGCTGACGGGTCTGGGCGTCCAGATTTACGCATTGCGTGGCACCCATAGCGCAGGCTTTGGCGATCTCGGCCATTTGGCCGATTTCGCCGAACGCAGCGCCGCTTTCGGCGTGGATGCCGTGACGCTCAATCCGCTCCATGCGCTTTTTCTGGCGGCGCCGGAAAATTTTGGTCCCTACAGCCCGTCGACGCGACTCTTCCTCAACCCGCTTTACGCCGACACCACGCGGTTCGGCATTGAAAGTGCCCAGGACGTCAGCGGCGACGCATATGTGGACTGGCCGGGTGCCGGCAAGGAAAAGGTTCGGGCGTTGCGCGCGGCTTTCGCGCGCTTCAAGAGCGCGCCACTGCCCGATGATTTCAACACATTCTGCGCG
This sequence comes from Micropepsaceae bacterium, assembly GCA_036264295.1. GTDB lineage: Bacteria > Pseudomonadota > Alphaproteobacteria > Micropepsales > Micropepsaceae > CAIYRG01. The sequence continues at coordinate 2,145 of DATARE010000622.1, forward strand.
GAGCAAGGCACCCGGCTGATCCTGCACGCGCGGTTCGAAGCCCTCGACGCGCATTTCCGCAGCCGGGGACTCATGTCATGGCCGGATTGGCCAAAAGCCTTCCAGGAATTCGCCAGTCCCGAGGTGGAGGCCTTCGCGCGCGAAAACGCCGGCGAAGTGGATTTCCATATCTTCCTGCAATGGCTGTGCGATGCCAGCCTGGCCACGGCGCAAAAGCGCGCCCGCAATGCCGGAATGGCCATCGGGCTTATTCTCGATATTGCGGTTGGCATGAATCCGCGCGGCAGCCATGCCTGGAGTTCCCCGAACGAAGTCTTGCGGGGCGTGTCGGTGGGTGCGCCACCGGATCTTATCAATCAGCAAGGCCAAAATTGGGGTCTTACTGCGCTTTCCCCGACCGGACTGAAGCAAACCGGCTATGCCGGTTTCATCGCCACATTGCGCGCAGGCATGCGCCATGCCGGAGGGGTGCGCATCGATCACGCGATGGGGCTTTGCCGTTTGTGGCTGGTTCCCGACGGCGCTTCCGTCGCCGAAGGCGTCTACCTGCATTATCCGATGCAGGATTTGCTCAACATTGTCACGCTCGAATCCCACCGTCACCGTGCCATCGTTATCGGCGAGGATTTGGGTACGGTTCCGGATGGTTTCCGTGAGGCCATGGCCCAGGCCGGAATGATGGGCATGGACGTGCTTTGGTTTCAACGTGAGGGCGAGCGATTCCTTTCGCCGGATCGGTGGCATAGGCACAACGCCGCAATGAGCACGACGCATGATCTACCGACGATTGCCGGTTGGTGGAGCGGCCACGATATCGAATGGCGTGAAAAGCTCGGATGGATATCCGGGCACGATGCGCTCACGCAGGAGCGCGATCTTCGGGCGGGCGATCGCTGGCAGCTGTGGTCGGCGCTGCGGGACGCGGGTTGCGCGGACGGAGATCCGCCGCCGCCCGAAAATTCCACCCCGGCCGTGGAGGCGGCGCTCGATTTCGTTGGGTGCACCCCATGCGAAATGGCAATCGTTCCGATGGAAGATATTCTCAATCTTCAGGAACAACCCAACATTCCCGGAACAATCCATGAGCATCCGAACTGGCAACGCCGTTTGCCGCCCGGCGACCTGTTCGCTTCGCCGCAGGCTGAGGCCAATCTCACCAGATTGCGGCGCGCGAGGAGCAAATCGTGACTCCACGCGCCACCTATCGCCTGCAATTCCATAAGGATTTCACTTTTGCCGATGCCGCGAAGCTGGTGCCCTATTTCGTCAAGCTTGGCATCAGCCATCTTTATGCCTCGCCGATCCTCACCGCGCGCGCCGGTTCCACGCATGGCTACGATGTGGTGGACCACGCTTGGGTGAATCCGGAACTGGGCGGCGAAGACGGATTTCGCGCGCTCGCCGCCGTATTGCGCGCTGAAGATATCGGTATCGTGCTCGACATCGTACCCAATCACATGGCGGTGGGCAGCGCGGACAATCCTTACTGGCTCGACCTTCTTGAAAAGGGCCGCGACAGCGTCTTCGCCAATCTTTTCGATATCGATTGGGAGCCCGCGCAACCCATGCTGCGGGACAAGGTGCTGGTCCCGTTTCTTGCGAAACGCCTGGCGGATGCCGTCGATGCCGGCGATATCAAGCTCATCTGGGACGAAGGATTGGGCAAATTCGCCTTCGCCTATGCCGAACATCGCTTTCCACTGCGCCGCGAAGATTATCCCTTGGTTCTTGCCGGCGCGGAAAATCCGGCAGAGGCCGACCTCAGCCGCTTCAACGAACCGCAGGCGCTGGGCGAATTGCTCGCACAACAAAATTTTCGTCTGGCCTATTGGATGAATGCCGGCGACCGCATCAATTGGCGGCGGTTTTTCGATATTAGCGGACTCGCCGCGGTGCGGGTGGAAGACGATGGCGTCTTCGAACTGACGCACGCGATGATTTTTCGCCTGTTCAGTGAAGGCTTGATCGACGGGGTACGCATCGATCATGTCGACGGACTGGCCGACCCCCGCGCCTATTGCCGCCGGTTGCGGGCACGGCTCGATGCGCTTCTGCCGCAACGTCCGCGCAAGACACCCGCCTACATCGTGGTGGAGAAGATCCTGGCGCCGGGCGAATGCCTTTCCGCCGATTGGAATGTCGATGGCACCACCGGCTATGATTTCATGAACCAGATATCGGCGCTCCAGCACGATGGACGCAATGCCGAGCGCTTTAGCAAACTATGGGCAGACATTAGCGGCCGGTCCGCCGATTTCGAAACCGAAGAGCGCATTGCGCGCCGCCAAACATTGACGGAGTCTTTTGCCAACGCAATGCGTGCGGCGGCGGCTGCGTTTTGCGCAATATCGGGCCATAGCCATCCGGACCCGGCGGCATTCGAGCTGGCACTTGAAACGCTGTTGGAGCATTTCCGCGCCTACCGCACCTATGCCACGGGTGACAGCCCCGATCCGCCGCCGGGCAAATTCTTCGACGCGGCCTATGACGCCGCCTATAGCGCCGCAACAGATGACGTAAAAAGAGCGCTTAGCACGATCGCGGCGGCCATGCGTGGGCAGCGCGCCGAGTATGGGGCCGCGGCTGTCGATGCGGTTCGGCGATTCAACCAGCTCGCCGCACCCGTTGCGGCCAAAGCCGTCGAGGACACTGCGTTTTATCGCTATGGCCGGCTGCTTTCGCGCAACGATGTTGGATTCTCCGCCGGCTGCTTTGCCCAAGACAAGGACATGTTCTTCACCATCAATCGCGAGCGCCATGCGGCTTTTCCTCAAAGCCTGCTGGCCACGGCCACCCACGATCACAAACGCGGCGAGGACGTCCGGGCCCGGCTGGCAGCGCTGAGCGAAATTCCGGAATTGTGGGAAGAGGAAGTGCGAAACTGGTTTGCGTTGAATGCGCCTTTGCACGGCGGCGCCGTCGCGCCGGATGATGAATATCGATTGTATCAGACATTGGTCGGATGTTGGCCTTTGGACGTGACCATCGATCAGAGCCATCCCCCACAGATCTTTGTCGAGCGGATCGTGCAATGGCGGGAAAAATCCCTGCGCGAGGCCAAGCTGCGGACGTCATGGTCAAATCCCGACACGGCATTCGAGGAGGCCAATATCGATTTTGTCCGCGCCATTTTGAATCCACGGCGGGCGCGCGACTTTATCGGCAGGATAACGCGTTTCGTTCAAGCCCTGGCGCCCGCGGGTATTCTCAACAGTCTCGTTCAATGCGTCATGCGCTGCACATGCCCCGGGATTCCCGACCTTTATCAGGGATGCGAGTTATGGGATTTCAGCCTGGTCGATCCCGACAATCGCAGACCGGTGGATTTTGCGGTGCGTTCGGGATTGCTGGATCGCACTGCGCCGCTGCCGGCGCTGCTTCCAGAGTGGCGCAACGGTCATGTGAAGCTCGCACTTATCCAGCGCCTGTTGGCATTGCGCGTTGCCGCGCTTGAATGTTTTCAAAGCGGGGATTTCATTCCTGTTCCGATAACCGGCGACCGTTCCGCGCATGTCGTTGCGTTCACGCGCACGACCAACGGAAAATCTGTCCTTGCCGCTGTGCCGCGGCTTTGCGCGCGCCCTTGCCTGAAGCAGGAAATGCCGCTTCCCTCGCCATCCTTCTGGGGCGATTGCGCACTTTCGCTGCCGCCAGACTTACGCGAACGCACATGGCATGACGCCCTCGCACCGCAAGGCGTTCGCGTGACATCATGGGATTGCGCGTCCTTGTTTGCGCGGTTCCCGGCCGCGGTCCTCGTTTCGGTACAATGATCCGAATCGGAATCTCCGGCTGGCGGTATCCCCCGTGGCGCGGCGTTTTCTATCCGGAAGATCTGCCGCAAACACGCGAGCTTGCTTACGCATCAAAGCGGTTTTCCACAATTGAGATCAACGGCACGTTCTATTCCTTGCAGCGGCCGGAATATTTCGCCGCCTGGGCGGAGCAAACGCCGGATGAATTTGTCTTCTCGGTCAAGGGCGCGCGCTACATCACGCACATGTTGAAGCTGAAGGGTGTAGACACCGCTTTGGCCAATTTCTTTGCGTCCGGCATTTTGCGCTTGGGACCGAAGCTTGGTCCAATTCTATGGCAGCTTCCACCCGGTTTCCGCTTCGATCCTGAGCGGCTTGCGGCCTTTTTCGCGCTCCTCCCCCGCGATACCAACGGCGCGGCGATATTGGCAAAGCGCCATAACGAGAAAGTCGCCGGCCGTTGCTGGCTGCGCAGCGAGAGAAATCGCAAATTGCGTCATGCCTTGGAAGTGCGCGACGACAGTTACAAGACACCGGCCTTCATATCGCTTCTGCGAAAGTTCAATATCGCGCTGGTTTGCGCCGACACGGTCGAATGGCCACGCCTCATGGATGTGACGGCGGATTTCGTCTATTGCCGATTGCATGGCTCTGAAGTCTTGTACACGAGCGGTTACAGCAATGCGGCGCTGTCCTTGTGGGCGCGCCGTATCGCCGCCTGGGCGAAAGGCGAAGACGCGCCCGATGGCGACCGCGCTTCCGGCAAGCCGGCGCGTCCGCGCGCAAAGCGCGATGTCTTTGTCTATTTCGACAATGACGCAAAGGTGCGCGCACCATTCGATGCGCAGAGCTTGATCAAGAAAGTTGCGAGGCTGGGTTAGCCCGGCACGGGTTTCGAGCCCCAGACCTCGCCCGCATATTGGCGCACCAGCCGGTCCATGGAAAAACCGCCCATCCGCGCCACGTTCAGAACGGCTTTTCGTGTCCAGACCATGCGGTTTCCGTAAGCGTGGTCGATTTCCGTCTGTGCACGGACATAATCCTCGTAATCCGCCAGCACCATGAAATGGTCGTCCTTCACGAGCGAATCGAAGATCGGCACGAAAAGGTCCGGGCGGTCGGCGGAGAAATATCCGCTGCGGATCATGTCCAGGCTCTGCTTGAGCTCGGGATTGCTTTCGTAAATCCGCGCAGGATTGTAGCCGGATTGACGCAGATGCTGTAGCTCTTCGAAGGTGTGGCCGCACATCCAAATATTCTCGTCCCCGACCGCATCGGCGATTTCGCTGTTTGCGCCGTCATGCGTCGCGATGGTAAGCGCGCCATTCAGCGCGAGCTTCATATTGCCGGTTCCAGAGGCTTCCGTTCCCGCAGCCGAAATCTGCTCCGAGAGGTCGCCCGCGCAGATCAGGTCCTCGGCCACTTGCACGCCGTAATTCGGCACGAACACAACTTTCAGCTTCCCGGCAACTGCCGGATCGTGATTGACGATATCCGCCACGCAGTTGATCAGGTGAATGACGCGCTTCGCCATGATGTAGCCCGGCGCGGCCTTACCGGCGAATATCACCGTTCTTGGCTGCATATCTGCCGCATGTGCGCGGATGCGGTTGTAACGCCCCACCACCTGAATCACGTTCAGCAATTGCCGTTTATATTCATGAATGCGCTTCACGTGCAGATCGAAGAGCGAATCCGGATCGATTGATATGCCGAGCCTCTCGCGTATCAGGCCGGCGAGCCGCTCCTTATTGGCGTGCTTGACGGCAGCAAAGTCTGCAAGAAATTGCTCATCGCCGGCAAGCGGTTCGAGTTCCTTGAGCCTCTCCAGATTGCTCAGCCAATCTCCGGCAAGGCGCGAACTTATCAGCCGCTCCAGGCGGGGGTTGGAATCGGCCAGCCAGCGGCGCTGGGAAATTCCGTTGGTCAGGCTGACCACGCGGTCCGGCCACAGTCGGTCGAAATCGCGAAACAGCGTCTGGCGCATGATCTCGGTATGCGTCTTGGAAACGCCGTTGACCTTGTGGCTGCCGATCACGGCCAGATGCGCCATACGCACACTGCGCGGCGGTGTCTCGTCGATGATCGACACCCGCCGCAGCAAGTCGGTGTCGCCGGGATTGCGGTGCATGACATCGCGCAGAAAGCGATAATTGATCTCATAGATGATCTGCATGTGCCGGGGCAGCAACCTCTCCAGCAGCGATACCGGCCACACCTCCAGGGCTTCGGAAAGCAACGTGTGGTTGGTGAAGGAAAAGGTGTTGACCGTGATGTGCCAGGCCT
>DATARE010000056.1:0-3754 GCA_036264295.1 Micropepsaceae bacterium
CGCGATGGCGCTTGCGCTTGCCGGCTCGAATGGCAGGCCCGCCCGCCCGATGGGTGAACCGTCCGGCCGTTGGTTCATATTCGGCGAAGCGGTTTTGAAAGGCATTCGCGCGTCCATTGCTGCGGGCCAAGGTTTCCAGGGCGATCTTGCGCTCCTGTCCCCCGCGTGGCTTGCAATGCAGGCAGGACATAATGCGACCGACTTCGACGTGCTTGAATCGGCGGCAGCGCCCTTGCTGTCCGATGTAGGTTTCAAGCCACTCCCCATCGCGCGGCAAGCGGCCAATGCGGTAGCAGGCTTTCAGACGCTGTTGTCGCGCGGTCTCGATTGCAACGAAATCGATAGGATCGACGTGTTCGTGCCCGCGATGAATGTCGCTTTGATCAGCCGTTCCTTACAACCCAGCGAGCGATTGAGCCGGCTTTCCAATATGGGTTACCAGCTCGCCTGTGCCGCCCTGGCACCGGAGATGCTTTATGACTCCGAACGAACGGACAGGCCCACGCTGCCTCTGATCGAATTCGCAGCGCGTGTAAATATTTTTCCTGAGAGCGAATTGGAAGTCTATCTGCCGCATCGATGGCCGGCGCGTATTGCCGTGCAAGCGGGGAAACGCCGGATCGAGGAAACCCTGATTGCGCTGCCCTTCGATTGCGATGCACCCGAACTGGCGCAACGCCTAAAAGACAAATGGCATCGCCTGCTTTCGCCCGATGAAATGCAGGATTTTTCCGAAGAAATTCACGCTTCCCGGGAGGCACTCTGGCAAATTATTCAGGGCCATGTCAGCATGGCCGCCCAATCGAAACGCGAGCCCGAGCCGAAATAAGGACAGACGCCATGCGTATCATCGATTCCCATTTTCATTGGTGGCCGCGCAGCGCGTTCGAACGGCTGTGCAAGCGGACTACCTATCCCCTATGCGAACGCAACAGCCGCAGCGGATACAATTATGTCGGTCACGAGGGGCGGCCTTCGCTCAATTCCTGGGCCGAATGGTTCGACCTCGACCGGCAATTCGAACATATGGATGGGCTCGGCCATCAGGTGAGCGTGGTGTCTTCGCTTGGACCGTTCTCGATCTCGTTTTCCGACCTCGCGCCCGATGAAGGCCGCGATGCGGCACTGAACTGGAACGAGGAGATGGCCGCGGCGCAACGCAAATATCGCGGACGGTTCTGGGGAACTGCCGCGATCCCCCTGACGGACACCGATGTCGCCATCGAGGTGCTCGATCACGCGATCCTCAAGCTGGGCTTGGTGGGCGTCAATATTCCCGGAAGCATTGGGCGCGATACCCGTATCGACGCAGAACGGCTGATGCCGTTCTATGCGCGCATCGAACAGCTGGGCATTCCGTTGTTTCTCCATCCGACCGATGCCGTGTTCGGCGACGATCTGGAAGGCTATGGCGGCGCGCTGCAACTCAGCCTTGGACGCGTCATCGAAGTCAGTGTGTCGGCATCGCGGCTGATTTTTTCTGGATTGATGGAGCGCTTTCCCAATCTGAAGATCGTGATGTCGCACACGGGTGGGGCTCTGCCCTATCAGTCCGGCCGCATGGACAAGAACGGCAAGAATGCCAAGCTTCCCCGGCCGCCGAGCACTTATATTCATCGGATGTATACCGACACGGTCTCACCCCACAGCCTGGGGATGAAATTCGCCATCGACTACTATGGAATCGATCAAGTGATGTATGGCTCCGATTATCCGTGCTGGGATCCGGCAACCGCGCTTGCACTGATCGATGAACTTGAGCTTTCCGATATGGACCGCGAGAAGCTTTTCGTCGGCAACGCCCGGCGCTTTTTCGGACTCGCCGATTTCGTAACGCCGGGGGTTCAACAATCCTCGCTCGCTGGCGCATTGGTTTGATGCGGGATTTGCGATGAGAACTATCCCGCCTTTCCGCGCCGATCATGTGGGCAGCCTGCTGCGCACCGCACCCGTGAAGGAGGCGCGTGCGCGCCGCGAAAAGGGCGACATCGATGCGGCCGCGCTGAAAGAGATTGAAGACCGCGAGATCGAAAAGATCATCCGGCGGCAGAAGGACATCGGACTGCGTGTCGCCACCGACGGGGAATTTCGTCGCGCCTGGTGGCATTTCGATTTTTACGGTCAGCTTGCCGGCGTGGAATTGCGCGAGGTCACGTCCGGTATCCAGTTCCAGGGCGTGCAGACCAAGGCGCAAGCGCCGCATATCGTGGGGCCGCTTGGCTTTCCTGCGAACCACCCGATGCTGGAGCATTTCCGTTTCCTGAAGGCGCATACGGACGCCACGGCCAAGATGACCATTCCTTCGCCGAGCGTGTTGTATTTCCGCGTCGGTTCCGTGAACACCGCGCTCTATCCGGATAGGGAGACGCTGTTTGCGTCTCTTGCAGAAGTTTATCGCGGAGCGGTGAAGGCGTTCTACGATGCGGGCTGCCGTTACCTGCAATTCGACGACACCGCCTGGGCTTATCTTTGCTCCAAGGATGAGGTGGAGAAGGCGCGGCAGCGCGGCACCGATGTAAGCAATCTCGCCGCAGCCTATGCCCGCATGATCAATCGCGTGCTGGAAGTGAAGCCGCGCGACATGACGATCACCACCCATATCTGCCGCGGCAATTTCCGCTCCACCTGGATAACATCGGGTGGTTACGAACCGGTCGCCGAGGTCCTGTTCGGCAGCGTGAACTATGACGGCTATTTCCTGGAATATGACAGCGAGCGCGCCGGCGGTTTCGAACCGCTTCGCTTCGTGCCGAAGGGCGCCAAGCAGATCGTGCTCGGCCTGATTACGACCAAGACCGGGACGCTGGAAAACAAAAGCGACGTCATGCGCCGCATTAAGGAAGCGCAGAAATACGTCGCCCTCGATCAGCTTTGCCTCAGCCCGCAATGCGGCTTCGCCAGCACTGAAGAAGGCAACATCCTGGCCGAGGACGAGCAATGGACGAAGCTGCGTTTGGCCGTGGATATCGCGACCGAGGTTTGGCGCTAATCCTTACAGGGTTTTCGATATTCCGACGAAAAACCCGCGCCGTGGACCAAATTGCGGTGCACCTACGCCGATTCCCGTGCCGTCCCGGATTTCGTATTTCTCGTCGAAAATGTTGATCACGTCGAAGCGCACCGTAATCATGCCTGCGCTCGTCAGATCGAACGCGTGTGACACTCCGGCGTTGAATTGGACATATCCCGGGAGATGGGCACCGTTCGGCGTCGCGCCATCTTTGCGCAAACCGGACCCGTAAAGCATGTCGGCGGAAAACCGCGTCCCCTGCCAAAGATAGGATGCGCCTGCCGAGGCAGTGACCGTCTGATCATGATCGAGATGAATGTAGTGATCGGCAATATAGGCAAGGTCGCCGGGATCGAACTGGAATTGGCTTGAGACGATGCCCCTGCCCACGGCGCGCTGTAAGGCAAGGTTTGCATAGGCCGTGAAAGGCCCTTCCTCATAGCCCGCGCTGAACTCCACGCCATATTGCAGACCATCGCGATAGTTAAAGGGCGTCAGGATAATGGGCGCACCGAACTGCCCCTCATCGATCAAATTGTGTGAAATTTTGTAATAGGTGTCGACCCCGAGCGTTACCGCTCCCAATTTCTGCTGTGCGCCGGCATCGAAATAATTCGCGCGTTCGGCTTTGGGCGTATCGTTCTGGGATTGCACCGCGGCCGCTGTGGTGTTCGCGAACAGTCCTACCGTTTCGTTTCACACGAGTTCGAACGGCGGGGGCGAGAAATAGCGCGAATAGCCGGC
>DATARE010000064.1:0-7119 GCA_036264295.1 Micropepsaceae bacterium
AATCCCTGCAGAACGACGAGGTATATGCGGTGGTTGCGTTCATTCTGTCGCGCGACAATGTGGTGCCGATGGATGCGGTGATGGATGCGAACGCGCTGCCCAAGGTGCAGATGCCCAACCGCGCCGGCTTCGTGAATTGGGAGCCACGGCTTATCAAGCCGTAAACGCCGCGATTCTCGGCGATTAATCCAGACGTCGCTTGCGTGGACGGAATCGCATGGCGGCGAGCACGTCGGCGATTTTTCGCGATTCGATACGGGGCGCCATCGCCAGCTTCGGTCGTTTCAGATCGCGAACCGCACCGCCCATGACGATCGCGTTGCGAATCTTCTTCGCCGGTCGATCCAGAATGCGCACGACGGAAAAACTTTCCGCCATGCGCGCGGCAACCTGGTCGGCCGCCTGATTGCCGTTCACCACATGCACATTGACGAAGATCGCGCCGCTTTTCCGCAAGCGCTTGCGCGCCAGGGCGAAGAACGCGTCCGAGATCAGTTCTTCGGGCAGGTAGCCGCCATGGAAGGCGTCCAGCACGATCGCATCGAATGTGCGCCGCGTGGCGCGGAGATATTCCAAGCCGTCCACCACGCGGCATTCCACGCTGTCGGGCAAAGCGAAATATCGCCGCGCGATGGCGAAAGCCTGCGGGTTCACGTCCACCGTCATGATCTTGCGGCTGTCGCGCGTCAGCATCGTGGCGAGCGAACCGCCGGCGCAGCCGATCATCAGCACGCGTTTTGCCGGGGTCTGCACCATTAATCCGAAAAGCGCGTGGATATAATCCAGCAGGCTGACGCCGTTCTTGTCGGCACGGCTTTGGTAATATTCGCCCTGCCAATAGGCGATGGCGCCGGTGCGCATCTCCTGCTCAATATTGATCGGCGGTCCGAAGCGAGATGGGCTGCGCGCGAGCCGCGCCACCTATTCTTGGTCGCCGTTTTCGGGCGCGACCCAGCCTTTGAGATCGGCCGTCGGCGGCATGCCGATCACATGGTACCCGGCATCGACAAAATGAATCTCGCCGGTCACGCCCGCGGACAAATCCGACAGCAGATAGAGCGCCGCCCCGCCCACATGATCGAGTTCGATGTTCTTCTTCAGCGGGCTGTGCGCCTTGTTCCATTTGAACACCATGCGCGCATCGCCGACCGCCGAACCGGCAAGCGTGCGCATCGGCCCGGCGGATATCGCGTTGACGCGGATATTGTCCTTGCCGAGGTCGGCGGCGAGATAACGCACGCTCGCTTCCAGCGCGGCTTTGGCAACCCCCATCACATTGTAATTGGGCATCACCCGGCTGGCCCCGCCATAGGTCAGGGTGACGAGCGAGCCGCCCCGCGTCATCAGCCGCGCGGCACGGCGCGCCACATCGGTGAAGGAATAGCAGGAGATGTTCAGTGTGCTGAGGAAGTTCTGCCGGCTGGTCTCGACATAACGGCCCTTGAGCTCGTTCTTGTCGGAATAGGCGATGGCATGGACCAGAAAATCCAGCCCGCCCCATTGCCGTTCCAGGGCGGCGAAGCCGCCGTCGAGTTCGGCATCGTTGCCGACATCGCAGGGTATGACGAGATTGGCGCCGATGCTTTCGGCCAGCGGACGCACGCGCTTGCCTTGGGCGTCGCCCTGAAAGGTGAAGGCGAGCTCCGCGCCGTGCGCGGACAAGGTCCGCGCAATGCCCCAGGCGATGGAATGGTCGTTCGCCACCCCCATGACAAGGCCGCGCTTTCCGGCCATCAACGCGCCAGGCGTCGCTACCGTGCCTTCCGCCATTGTCCCCCCGGCCCGCCCCGTTTTATCAAGCATTGATGTGCTGGAACACCAGCGAGGCGTTGGTGCCACCGAAACCGAAACTGTTCGACATCACGGTGCGAAGCTTCGCATTGTCGATGCGCTTGCGCACGATAGGCGCGTCGCCCAGTTCCGGATCGAGTTCTTCGATGTTGGCCGATTCGGCAATGAAGCCGCTCTGCATTTGCAGGATCGTGTAGATCGCCTCATGCACCCCGGCCGCGCCCAGCGAATGGCCGGTCAGCGATTTGGTGGAATTCACCGGCGGCATGGCCTTGCCGAAGACTTCGCGCATGGCCTTGATTTCGGTCACGTCGCCGACCGGCGTCGAAGTGCCGTGCGCGTTCACATAATCGATGGGGCCTTTCACGGTCTCCAGCGCCTGGCGCATGCAGCGCACCGCGCCTTCGCCGGAAGGCGCCACCATGTCGTAGCCGTCGGAGGTGGCGCCATAGCCGGTCAGTTCGCAATAGATTTTGGCGCCGCGCGCTTTGGCGTGTTCCAGCTCTTCCAGCACCACGACACCGCCGCCGCCGGCGATCACGAAGCCGTCGCGATTCTTGTCATAGGCACGGCTGGCGCGTTCCGGCGTGGCATTGAAATGCGACGACATGGCGCCCATGGCATCGAACAGGACGGAGAGGCTCCAATCCAATTCTTCCCCGCCGCCGGCGAACATGATGTCCTGCTTGCCCCATTGGATCAGCTCGGCGGCATTGCCAATGCAATGGGCGCTCGTCGCGCACGCCGAACTGATGGAATAGGAAAGGCCCTTGATCTTGTACCAGGTGGAAAGCACCGCCGAGCAGGTCGACGACATCGCCTTGGGCACCACGAACGGTCCCACGCGCTTGGGGCCTTTGACGGGTTCGCTGCGCGCGGTATCGGCGGCGCTGATGAGCGCCTTCACGGAAGGGCCGCCGGAGCCCATGATCAGCCCGGTGCGCGGATTGACGATGTCGTTTTCCTCCAGCCGCGAATCGGCGAGCGCCTGTTCCATCGCAAGGAAATTATAAGCGGCGCCATCGCCCATGAAGCGGCGGGCGCGGCGGTCGATACTGGCATCCAGGTCGATCTTCAGACTGCCTTCCACCTGGCTGCGGAAGCCCATGCGCTGATAATCCGCGGCCGCAGTGATGCCTGGGCGCGCGTCATGCAGCGCCGCCGTCACCTCCTGCGTGTTGTTGCCGATCGGGCAAATGATGCCGAGCCCGGTGACGGCTACGCGCCTCATGGCCGCTTATCCTTCCTCAATATCTGACGTCTTAGACCGTGGCCGGCTTGCTTCCGTCGACGAACAATCCGACGCGCAAATCCTTGGCTTCATAGATGGTCTGTCCATCGACCTTCATGACCCCATCGGCGATGCCCAACACGAGCTTGCGCATGATCACGCGTTTCAGATCGATGGCGTAGCTGACCATCTTGGCGGAAGGAAGCACCATGCCGGTGAATTTTACTTCACCCACGCCAAGCGCCCGGCCTCTGCCGATCCCGCCGAGCCAGCCCAGAAAGAAGCCCAGCATCTGCCACATGGCATCCAGCCCAAGGCAGCCCGGCATCACCGGATCGTCCTTGAAGTGGCATTTGAAGAACCAAAGATCGGGTTTGATCTCGAAATCGGCACGGATTTCGCCTTTGCCGAACAATCCCCCGATGTCGCAGATGTGGCTGATCCGATCGAACATCAGCATTGGCGGCAAAGGCAATTGGGCATTGCCGGGACCAAAAAGCTCGCCGCGCGCACAAGACAGAAGCGCCTGGAGATCGAATGAGGCTTTGCGCACTTGCTTATCCAATTGTCCCCGGGTTGACTTTCGCCATACCCGCCCTTGAATCCCGATGCCTAGCTACCAATTAGAACAGTTCTAAGCACTGGCTGTTTCCTACCTATTTGTGTAGGATGGGACGGGAACCCGGGATGCGCAAGGTCTCGGTCTGAATTTTCGGTAATTCATCCAAATCGGCAGGACGCCGGCAGGGTTGTGAGGAGAAAAGAGTGGTCGCCCGGGCAAACCAGTACACGGAGCAGTTGCGGAAATCGGGGCTCCGCCCCACCCGCCAGCGCCTTGCTTTGGCCCAGCTCCTGTTTGCTCAAGGGGACCGCCATGTGACGGCCGAAAGCCTGCACGAGGAAGCGCTGAAGGCCGGGGTGCCTGTCTCTCTTGCCACCGTTTACAACACCATGCACCAATTCACGCAGAGCGGGCTGCTTCGCGAGGTGACGGTGGACGGCAGCCGCGTCTATTTCGACACCAATATCGGCGACCATCATCATTTTTACTGCGAAGATGACGGCTCGCTGATGGATATCGATGGGGCCAGCATCGAAGTTGCCGGCCTGCCGCAGCCCCCTCATGGGGCCAAGGTCGATCGGGTCGATGTCATCGTCCGGCTGAAGCGCCGCTGATCCGCGCGTCTGGCCTTTCGCTAGACGGCCGCAAGCGCAACGCGACAAAATTCTTTAGAACAGTTCTAAACTATTGACTCTCGTCTCTTAGCTTGCCATTTTCAGCGGGCAGCGGGGGGCGCGTGCTTCCCGCGGAAAATTTTGACAGCGAAAAGGAGTTCCCCATGGCAGCCCTCAAAAGCAGCAAGACCGAAAACAATCTGAAAGAAGCCTTCGCCGGCGAATCCCAGGCGAATCGGCGCTATCTCTATTTCGCGCAAAAGGCCGACGTCGAAGGCTACAACGACGTGTCGGCGGTGTTCCGCTCGACCGCGGAAGGCGAAACCGGCCATGCCCATGGCCATCTGGAATTCCTCGAAGCGGTCGGCGATCCGGCGACCGGCAAGCCCATCGGCCCGACCGATAAGAATCTGCTGTCGGCGATTGCCGGCGAAACCCATGAATACACCGACATGTATCCCGGCATGGCCCGCACCGCGCGCGAAGAAGGCTTCGACGAGATCGCCGACTGGTTCGAAACCCTGGCGAAAGCCGAGAAGAGCCACGCCGGCCGCTTCCAGCAGGCCCTGGACGGTCTGGGCAAATAAGCTAGCCAGGTGAATGGCGAGTGGCGAATAGCGAGTAGGGACCGTCCCACCGTGCGCCGCCACTCGCTTTTTCCTATTCGCTACCAACCATTCGCTATTCGCTGAAACCATGTCCCGTGAAGGCAGCCTGGAAGCCCCTACCCGCCACCCGATTGCGTGGCAGGACGAGGCATTCCACGACCCGGTGAAACTCGATGCCGAAATGCGGCGGGTGTTCGACATTTGCCATGGCTGCCGGCGCTGCTTCAATCTGTGCGATTCATTCCCGCGCTTGTTCGATCTGATCGATTCCAATCCGACCGAAGATGTCGAAGGGGTGAAGTCGGAAGATTTTTCCAAGGTCACCGAAGCCTGCACCCTGTGCGACATGTGCTTCATGACCAAATGTCCTTATGTGCCGCCGCATGCCTGGCAAGTGGATTTTCCCCATCTCTTGCTGCGCCACCGCATCGTCAGCGCCAAGGACAACAAGACCGGTTTCGTCGCCCGCCAATTGGCGGAAATGGACCGCAACGGCACTATGGCGCGCGCCGTTGCGCCGCTTGCCAATTGGGCGTCGGCCAACGGCAACAAACTCACCCGGCCGTTGATGGAAAAAACGCTGGGAATCGATGCCCATGCCGAATTGCCGAAATTCGTCTCCCACACCTTCGTCGTGCAGGATCGGGCGCAGGCGATTTCATCCAACGCGAACGCGCCCGCGTTCGGGCAGCGCAAGGCCGCGCTCTATGCCACCTGTTTCGTCAATTACAACAAGCCCGCAACCGGAATGGCCGCGCGGGCGGTGCTGAACCACATCGGTGTGGAGACGCGCGCCGCCTATCCGGGGTGCTGCGGCATGCCGTTCCTGGAACAGGCGGAGCTGGACCGTGTCGCCGCGCAAGCCGTGAAGGTGTCGCGCGAATTGTGCGCCCTGATCGATGAAGGCTATGACATCGTCACGCTGACCGCGTCCTGCGGATTGATGCTAAAATTCGAATGGCCGCTGATCCTGCCCGACAATGAGAATGTGAAGCGGCTGTCGAAGGCAACCTACGACATCGACGAATATGTCATCGATATTTCCAAGCGCCATGGTTTGCCGGAAGGGTTGAAGCCGCTGCCCGAAGGCATCAGCGTGCATATGGCCTGTCACGCGCGAGCACAGAACATGGGGGCCAAGGCCGCCGAATTGCTGCGGCTTATCCCCGACACGCCGATCGATGTGATCGAGCGCTGCGCCGGTCATGGCGGCACGTTCGGCGTGCTGAAAGAAACCCATCCGCTCGCCATGAAAGTCGGACGGCCGGTGATGCGGAGCCTGGTCACTCAGGGGCGCGGACATGTGGTGTCGGATTGTCCGCTGGCGGGAAAACATATCGTGCAGGGGGCGCGCGAGATCGCCGAGAAAGACGGCAACATTTTGCCCGCGAAAGCGGCCGAGCATCCCATCGAAGTGTTCGCCCATGCCTATGGGCTGATATGAGGTCCCCATGCCTGCCACAGATCACCGCATCACCGAAGCCGACATCATCGCGCCCGATGTTTATGCACGCGAACGCGCCGACCGCCGCCGCGCGCTGATCGCCGTAAAGCGCAATCGCCGCGTCGAAGTGGGGCCGTATGCGACGTTCTATTTCGAGAATTTCGCGACCATGCTCGCGCAAGTGCACGAGATGCTGCACATCGAAAAGGGCGGCGCTGAGCAGATCGCCGGCGAGCTCGAAGCCTACAATCCGCTGATCCCGCAAGGCAGCGAGCTTATCGCCACGCTGATGATCGAAATCGACGAGCCGGCGCGGCGCCAGGCCATGTTGATGAAGCTCGCCGGCATCGAGGAAAGCTGCACCATGACGGTGGGGCCGCATCGCATCGTTGCCGCACCCACCGATTATGAAGACCGCACGACGCCGGAGGGCAAAACCTCGTCCGTGCATTGGGTGCGATTCCGTTTCACGCCGGAACAAATCGCTGCGTTCAAAAATCCGGCGGAAAACGTCGTGCTCGGCATTTCCCATCCCAATTACGGCCATATGGCGGTGCTGTCCGCCGATGCCCGCGCGGAGCTGGCACGCGATTTCGCTTGAGCGCGGCTCCTTGACGTAAATACAATTTGTATATACGATGCGATTTACATGGGATGCGA
The DNA here is from genome assembly GCA_036264295.1 of Micropepsaceae bacterium. Taxonomy (GTDB): domain Bacteria; phylum Pseudomonadota; class Alphaproteobacteria; order Micropepsales; family Micropepsaceae; genus CAIYRG01. Next base: position 6,911 of record DATARE010000064.1, read on the forward strand.
AGAAGGCTGCCGCGAATCTCGCCAAGCATGGCGTGGATTTCCGAGATGCGATTCGTATCTTCGATGGGAAAACCATCGAATGGCCAGACGAGAGGTTCCTTTATGACGAAGAACGTTGGATTGCGGTCGGACTCAACGAAGAGCAGGAAATCTTCGTCGTCTACTGCGAAGAAGGTGAAGTCAGCAGGCGCATTATCTCGGCGCGAAAA
>DATARE010000085.1:0-6774 GCA_036264295.1 Micropepsaceae bacterium
CGCCCTCCTGGGGCACCGGGTGGGGCGTGCGCGTGTTGAACCGGCTGGTGGCGGACAATTACGAAAAGTAGAAGCGGCGAATAGTAGATAGTGAGTGGCGAACTTCATATTCGCCACTCGCGATCTGTGCCGGCGGAAGGACGCCCTCCTGAAATGTCCGAAACGCTTTTCTACCATCTCGAACGTCACACGCTGGAGGACGTGCTGCCCGGCCTTCTGGAACGCACCCGCGAGCGCGATTGGCGCGCGGTTCTGCGCGTGGGTTCGGCCGAGCGCATGGAGGCGCTGGACGCGCATCTCTGGACCTATTCGGAGCAGAGCTTCCTGGCGCATGGCACGGCGGCCGAAGGATACCCATCGCGCCAGCCCATCTATCTCACCGCGGAAGAGGAAAACCCCAACCACGCGCAGGTGCTGTTCCTCGTCGGCGGCGCCGTGCCATCGGATTGGGCTGCTCCATCGATCCGTGAATTTGCCCGCATCGTGCTGCTGTTCGACGGCCGCGATCCGGATGCGTTGAACGCCGCGCGGGCGGCCTGGCGAAGCGCCAAGGAAGCCGGCCATGACGTCACCTATTGGAAAGAGAGTCCCAGCGGCAAATGGGAGAAACAAGCCTGAGCGTTTGCTAAAGCTCGGTAGCTCTTTCTTTACCACGCGCCCATGAAGGATACGCGCGTTCACGGTTGTGAAGGCGTGCACGGGCTAGATCGTCTGCAGCGTTGGGAGCGCACATGCAGGCGACTGCCGCATTCGGAAAGCGTAAACCGGTGGCCCCAGGGCCTGTGCCGGCGCCGATTGCTGTTCCCGCGGAGGAGTTGGCCCCGCTCGCCCCTCCACCGCCCTTGGCAATTGGCAATCGCCATTGGCCGCTTCTGACGCTCGGGCTGATCGCCGCGCTCGCCGTTGCCTATTGGGCCGAAATGCAATTCGGCTTCGACCAGACGAGCGCCAGCCCGGATGTGGTGACCCTCACCGCCGCCGGCGGGTTGGATGGGATGCTCGTCTTCCAGTCGGGCGAATGGTGGCGCATCTTCACCGCGCCGTTCCTGCACGGCAGTCCGTCGCATTTCCTTGGCAATGCCGTGGCTCTGCTCTTCACGGGTATGATTTTGGAGCGGTTGATCGGGGCGCCGTGGTTTGGCGCCCTGTTCGTGATCGCGGGGCTGGGCGGCGCGGCAGGCTCGCTCGTGCTCAACCCGCCGCAAATCATATCGGTTGGCGCGTCCGGCGCCATTGTGGGATTGCTGACGGCGGCCTTCGTCTGCAGCTTCACCTTCGAATCGGAACAATTGCGGCGGCGCATGCGCAAGGTTTCGCTTCGGTTCCTGGTGCCGTCCCTGTTGCCGACCCTGCTGCCGCTGAGCACGGCGGCGGGCGGAGCGCAGGTCGATTACGGCGCGCATATCGGTGGCGCCATTGCCGGCGCGCTGATGGGGTTTATCCTGAGCGAAACTTGGCCAGAATTTTCGCCGCGGCCCGCATTCGAACGTGTCGCGGGGGGCATCGCCATCACGGGCGTGGTTGCGGCCGCGTTGGGCTTCGTGCTGATCACCGCCCATTATTCCGATTACACCTCCACCTATGCGGCGCGCGCTACCGTTCTGATGCCGCCGAGCGAACTTCCCCGCAGCGATGACGATGGCGTGGCGCGCTCTGCCGATCTCGTGGAGCGGTTCCCGCATGACCCCAGGGCCCGCCTGGTTCGTGCGATCTTCTTCCTGAGGAAGGGAGATTCGTCGGACGCCGAGCACCAGCTTCGGCTCGGCCTCGATGAGCACGAGGCACTGACGACGGAGCTGCCGTCGCAGGTGCAAAAATCCCTGACTCTGGTGCTGGCGATAACGCTTGTCATCGAACATCGAAAAGCGGAAGCGAAAGAGATTGCGCGACCCATCTGTCAGGACAGCTTGCCGATCGAGTTCCTGCCAATGCGCAAGATGCTAAAGGATCAGGGCGTCTGCGCCTGAGCGGCTTCATAGGCTTCGGCGGCGTCAATCCAGCTCGCTTCGGCGGCTTCGAGTTTTCGTGACGCTTCCGCACGCGCTTTGGACAATTTCTCGCCTTTCGATGGGTCTTTCGTAAACAGGCCGGGCGCAGCCAGTTCGGCGTCACATTTCTCGATCTCGCCATGCAGCCGCGCCACTTCGCGCTCCCATTTGTCCATGGCATCTTTCAATGGTTTCAACGCTTGGCGCCGGTCCGCGGCCTCGCGCCTCTGGTCGGCTTTGGATTGGATCTTGGTATCGCGCGCCGGCGTATCGCCCGCTCCGCCCCGCGATGACAGCACCAGGCGCTTGTAATCCTCAAGATCGCCCTCATACGGCGTCAGGCGTCCGTCCGCGACAAGCAGCAGCCGATCCGCGCACGCCTCGATCAGCCGCCGGTCATGGCTGATGAGCACCACCGCACCCTCATATTCATTCAGCGCGGTCAGCAATTCCTCGCGTGCATCGATGTCGAGATGGTTGGTCGGTTCGTCCAGGATCAGAAGATTGGGCTTGTCCAGTGTCGTAATCGCAAGCAGGAGCCGGGCGCGCTCGCCGCCCGACAGCGAGGCAATCGGCGTATCGGCCTTATCGCCGGAAAAGCCGAAACCACCCAGCCGCGTGCGGGCAGTGGTCTCGTCGAACAGCGGCCGATGACCCCATAGTGTCTCCAGTGCCGTCTTGTTCGCGTCCAATTCGTCGAGCTGATGCTGCGCGAAATAGCCGGTGACCAATTTGCGGGCGCGCATGAACTCGCCCGACATCGGTTTAAGGCGGCCCGCCATCAGCTTCGCCAATGTCGATTTGCCGTTGCCGTTCTGGCCCAGCAGCGCGATGCGATCGTCCGAATCGATGCGCAGGGACATGTGAGACAAGATGGGTTTGCCGGGGACGTAACCCACCGCCACCCGATCGAGCGAAATAAGCGGCGGGGCGACGGCTTCGGGCTGCGGCAGCGTGATCGCCGCGAGCCGGTCCGCCACCACCAAACTCACGGGCTTCATCTTCTCCAGCCATTTCATGCGGCTCTGCGCCTGACTGGCTTTCGATGCTTTGGCACGGAACCGGTCGATGAAGGCCTGGATACGCTTGCGCTCGGCTTCCTGTTGGGCGCGCGCCGCGGCATCGAGGGCTCGCTTCTGTTCGCGCGCCTCCACGAAGCGATCGTAATTGCCGGTGTAGAGCGTGAGCTTGCCATATTCGAGATGCAGGATGGAATCGACCGCACGGTTGAGAAGATCGCGATCATGGCTGACCAGCACCACCGTGCCGCGATAGCGCTTGAGATAATCTTCAAGCCACAGAGCGCCTTCCAGATCGAGATAGTTGGTGGGTTCATCCAGCAGCAACAGATCGGGGGCGGCAAACAGAATGGCCGCGAGCGCCACCCGCATGCGCCAGCCGCCGGAAAATTCGGAACAGGGCCTGCGTTGCTGCTCGTCCGGAAAACCAAGACCTGCCAGAATGCGCGCCGCGCGTGCGGGCGCCGCATAGGCCCCGATCTCCTCCAGCCGTGCGTGCACTTCACCAAGCCTCAGCGGATCGTCCTGTCTTTCGACGGCGGCAAGCAGTTCAGTGCGCTCCGTATCGGCGGCGAGCACGGTGTCGATCAAAGTTTGGGGTCCCGCGGGCGCCTCTTGCGCCACGGCGCCGACGCGCCAGCTTTTGCTGAGTTCAATGCCGCCGGTTTCGCTTTCCCGCTGTCGCACGATCAGCTTCAGAAGCGTCGTCTTCCCCGCGCCATTGCGGCCAATCAGCCCGACCTTCCGGCCGTCTGAAATCGCCGCGCTCGCGCCGTCCAGAATGACGCGGCCGCCGATCCGAACCGTGACATTGTCGATGATCAACATCGGCGCATAACCGGCAAAGCTTCAGATCTTGAAGGATTCAAGCGTTGCGGGATGGAACAGCTCTTCGACTTTCAGCACACGCGGCGAAATGCCTTGGCTGTGATGGTGCTTCAGGAATGCTTCCAGCGCGGTGCGGTTCGGCTCCACGCCATACGGCCAAAAATCCTCGCCCATTAAAGCGCGCGCCGCCACAAGCTGTTCCTCGACGAACGGCAGCGTCACCTTGGTGGCGGCAACATCGCTGAGCTGTTCCAGGGCTTGCTTCTTCGATTGCTCGAAGGCTTTCAGCACGGCGGCCGGCAGCCAGGGATGTTTCTCTACCAATGTCCGCCGCACGCCGATCAGATGCATGATGGGAAAAATCCCCGTGCGTTTGAAATAATCCTTTCCGGCCGCCATCGGATCGGAAAACAGCCAGCCGATATTGGGCGCCGTCACTGCCGGCGCGCGCGGCGCGATAAATCCGTCGATCTCGCCCTTCAGCAGAAGCTGCGAAATGGTGGAGCCTTCCGGCGCATCTTCGATATGGATGTCGGGCGGCAGATTGAGCGCGATCTTCTCGGGCCGGGCCGGATCGGAAATCCCGCCGCGGACCCAGCGCATATCGGACGACTTTACTCCGAAATCGTCTTCCAGAATCGCCCGTGCCCAGACATTCGCGGTGAGCTGCCATTCCGGCACGCCGACGCGCTTGCCCTTCAAATCCTCCGGTTTCTTGATGCGGTCCGTGCGCACGAAAATCGAAGTGTGACGGAAACAGCGCGACACGAAGGCGGGAATTCCGACATAGGGGCATTGGCCCAGCGCCGTCTTCAGCGTGAAGCTCGACAGCGACAGTTCGCAAATGTCGAAATCCTGGCTGCGGAAGGCACGGAAGAAAATTTCCTCTGGCACCAGTTTCATGAACACCGGATCGACGCCGTCGATTCGAACCGCCCCGTCGATCAGCGGCCGGTTGCGGTCATAATCCCCGATAGCGACGGAAAGGTTGAGCTGCGACATGACGGCCCCCTGAGATTTGCGTTCGGCGCACCGGTCATAGGCAAAAGCGCCGCGCGACGCAAAGCTTGCGGTCCGCGCAACCCCGCCGCTATAAGGCGCGCGCTTTCAACAGGAGTGGGTCATGGCCGTCGAGCGCACGCTTTCCATCATCAAGCCGGATGCAACCCGGCGCAATCTTACGGGCGCCATCGTCGACCGCTTCGAAAAGGCCGGTCTCCGCGTCGTGGCGCAGCGGCGCATCCGGCTTTCGCGCGAACAGGCCGAAGCGTTTTACGCGGTCCACAAGGCGCGGCCCTTTTTCAACGGTCTCGTGACGTTTATGACATCGGGTCCGGTGGTGGTGCAGGTGCTGGAAGGGGAGGGCGCGGTTCTGAAGAACCGCGAAGTGATGGGGGCAACCGATCCTGCCAAGGCCGCAGCGGGGACCATCCGCAAGGATTTCGCCGAGAACATCGAAGCCAATTCGGTGCACGGCTCCGATGCCCCGGAAACGGCGGCCAACGAAATCCGCTTCTTCTTCAGCGATCTCGAAATCACCGGCTGATCGGATTGAACAGAACGCCTTGCGCGTTCTGGACGTCCGAAAACAAAACGCGGCCGTCTGCAAGCCGCACGCGGCCTTCGGCAATCAGCCGAAGCGCCAGCGGGTAAAGACCGTGTTCGGCCTCGAGCACGCGCGCCGCGAGGGTCTCCGGCGTATCGCCGGGATCCACCGGCACCGCGGCTTGCGCGATGGCCGGGCCGCAATCCAATTCCGGCGTGACATAATGGACCGTGCAGCCGGAGATGCGCACACCCGCCGCGATGGCCTGCTCATGCACATGCGTGCCCTTGAACGCCGGCAGCAGGGAAGGGTGGATATTGATCATGCGTCCCTGCCAATGGCGCACAAAGCCATCGCTTAGGATGCGCATAAAGCCGGCGAGGCAGATCAGTTCCGCACCGCTCTGATCGAGCTGCGTCTGCATCGCCGCGTCGAAGCTTTCGCGGGAGGCGAAATTTTGGTGCTCGACAATCGCGGTCGGAATGCCGGCGTCTTTCGCATATAGGAGGCCACCCGCATCCGCGGCATTGGAAATCACCAGCACAATCTGAGCCGGATAATCGGGCGCCGCGCAGGCGTCGATCAGCGCCTTCAGATTGCTGCCGCGCCCCGAAATCAGCACAGCGACTCGCAGCCGGGATGGCATCAATCCCCCCACCCGGAGCGCTGCGCGCTCCGACCTCCCCGCGCTGGGGGAGGTAAGGCTGAGATTCCCCTCCCCCAACGCGGGGAGGGGTTAGGGGTGGGGGGGAGGACGGTGCTCATGCGAAACTTCCGCGATAGCGCACTGCGGATTCCGCGCCGGCGGCGGGAACTAAAGCGCCAACAGGAAAGGCGCGTTCGCCGGATGCACTAAATGCTGCCACGACGTCCGCCGCCTTCGCCTTTTCCGCCACCACGATCAAACCCACGCCGCAATTGAAGGTGCTCAGCATTTCGTTTCCCGGCAATTCGGCTTGCTGCGCGAGCCAGGCAAACACCGGCGGCAGTTTCCACGCGGTCAAATCCAGTTCGGCGTCGAACCCCGGAGGCAGCACGCGCGGTAGATTTCCGGTGATGCCGCTGCCGGTGATATGGGCCAGCCCCTTCACTCCGCCTGTGGCAATCGCGGCGAGCGCGCTTTTCACATAGAGCCGCGTGGGCGTCAGTAGCGCCTCGCCCAAAGCCATTCCGCTCGCGAAGGGTGCGTCCGCAATCAGGCTCAGCCCCGATCTTTCCACGACTTTGCGCACCAGCGAATAGCCGTTGGAATGCACACCCGACGACGCCACGCCGATGAGCACGTCACTTTACGGGCATGTCGCGGGCACAGCTGTTTGCTAATATGCATGATGATCTGTCTCCGGAGGTTTGGGGAGAGTTTGAAAAGGCTGTTACTCAGCATGTTTTGCGT
>DATARE010000127.1:0-2595 GCA_036264295.1 Micropepsaceae bacterium
AACGCGGCGCAATGGGCACACGAAACCGAAATGGCGAATGCCATGACGCTTACCCCAACCCACTATGCCGGCAATTTTTTCGCCGGCGTTTTTTCAGTTCAGGGAAGAATTGAACGGCCCAACACAAGTGCTGCGTTCAAACTGCATCGCTTGCGCACGCGATCCAGCCAAACCCAAACGCAGTCTCAAAAATGGCCGACTAAGCCCCCTAGCACCCGCACTTATGTGCAATGCTGTACGAATGATTGCATTCGGGGTCTGCGGTAATCAATACAATTGTAAGGGTTTACCTTACCTTTTCGACGCGATCTGAAATATGGTTAAGATTGGCGCATCTATCCGTATCTGCAATGTTATTCGTGCTGTGAGGCGGCGTGCGGAACGGCGTTCCTGCGTTAACACTTTCATTGTTGGCGATGATTCCTGTGGAGCCATTCGTTTAAGACATTTTCATGAAAGCTCAGACGACGGTGATATCCAAAAAGCGCAATGCCTCCGCCGATGAGAAAATGGAAATTCGAGGAAGATTTTTGTCGCGGCGCAAAAACAAAAGGTCATGTGCAGAACGCGATGCGCGAGCCTGTGGAAACCAATTTGCGAATAGCTTCTGTTATCGGGCCAGGCAAATAGGTTAGGAAGCGGCGTTACGACATCAAAGCCGACTTCGAGGATCGTGTATGGACCTTCGTTCGAAACCCGCCCGCGCCACGCTCCATTCCATGGACGAATACACCCAGCGTCTGCGCAACGCGGCTGGCATGGAGCAGGCGCGCCGGTTTGCCGACGCGCGTCAGCTTTATCTCGCAGCGGCAACAGCAAAGCCGGGCGATGCGGCCGCGCTCGATGGCGCGGCACGCATGGCGGGGATAATCGGAGACCATCGCGCCGCCATCGAATATTTGGGCAACGCCATCGCCGCCAATCCGGAGCGCGATGTGCTCCGCGATCGCTTGGCTGGTGCACTGATGAATGCGGGGGAGCTTGCCGGCGCCGAAGAACAGACGCTGACCGCGCTCGAACGCAGGCCAAACGACGTCAATCTTCTCAATCTTCTCGGTGTGATTCAGAAGCGCCGCGGCCGTCTTGCCGATGCGCTCGCGACCTTTCGCAAGGGAATCGAAATCGAGCCGGCGAACCATTCGCCCTGGTACAATCTCGGAAACAGCTTGCTGGGCATGGGAGAATTCGGCGAGGCGGTGGATGCGTTGAAACGCGCCACTGAATTGAAGCCGAAAGATTCCGAAACCATGCGGCTGTTCGGACAGGCGCTCATCGGCAAAGACGAGCTGACACTCGGCATGGCCGCCTTTGCCCGTGCGCTCGAACTCAATCCGAAGAATTGCCGCGTGTACACCAGCCGCGCCACTGCGCTCCAGCGCGCCGGTGCCCCCGATACGGAAGTCCTCGCCGAACTCGACAAAGCCATTGCGCTCGAACCCGGCAACGCCGAACATCTGCGCGCCAAGGCCGCCTATTTTCAGCGCCGCAGCCGCTTTGCCGAAGCAGAAGCGGTGCACAAGGAATTGCTGGCCAAGGATCCCGACGATATCGAGACGCTGATGCGGCTTGGCCATCTGCTCGGTTATTCGCTGCGCCGTTACGAAGAGGCAAACCAATTCCTGCGCCATGCGCTCGAATTGAAACCCGACGATCCGCGCTGCCTTTCGGGTCTGTGCAAGAGCCTGCTCGACAGCCGCTATGGCGTGGAATCCGATCATATCGAGGAAGCAGGCAAGATTGCGCACCGGTTGATCGCCACCGGAACCGATCTGACACCGCATGCGGCCAATCTGTCGGGCGTGTTCTTAAGGCTTGCCGATTATGAAGGGCTGGACGCGCTTGGCGATCGTTCGAAGCTGATGGCCTATTGGGTCGACCGCGGCAATGTGGGCTCGCTGCACAATCAACTCGGCCGCGTGGTGACCAAGGAAGACCGCCTGGAACTCGTCCATTGGCACCGCGAATGGGGCCGCCGCGTGGAAGAGGTCGCCGCCAAGACCCCGATCACACATAAGCCCTCGCGACGTGTGCATGGTTCGAAGATCCGCATTGGGCTGATGTCGTCGGATCTGCGCGATCATCCGGTCGCCTATTTCGCGCTGCCGATCATCGAACATTACGACCGCAACAAGTTCGAGTTCTTCTGTTACTCCTTCTATCCGGCGCCACCCGACCGGGTGCAATCCTTTATTCAGCAGCGCGTCGGCGGGTTCCGCTCGATGCTGCAGGCGACCGATCAGGAAATCGCGCAGCAGATCGCCGATGACGATCTGGATATTCTGTTCGAGCTGGGCGGCTCGACTCGTTACAACCGCCTTGAGGTGATGGCCTATCGCGCCGCGCCGCTGCAGGCGAGTTGGCTCGGCTATCCGCATTCCGCCGGCATCGGAACAATCGATTACATCATGGTCGACCCGTACATTAAACCGGACGATCCTGCGCTTCTGATCGAGAAGCCCTTCGTGATGCCCGAAAGCTGGGTGGTGCTGGGGCGGCTCGGCTTCCGCGACGAACCGATTGAGCCCGGCATTCCCGCCGACCGCAACGGCTTCTTCACCTTCGGCACAATGAACAATCCCTACAAATACACGCCCG
>DATARE010000149.1:0-2003 GCA_036264295.1 Micropepsaceae bacterium
GCGATTTTCGGCGGCTTCACGCCGGCGGTCTCGACCTATCTTGTCGAAGCGACAGGCAACCGCGCCGCGCCGGCGTTGTGGCTGTCGCTGGCCGCGGCCATCAGCCTGACCGCCGCGATTCTGTCGCGCCGCGTTTCCTCCAGCGCCGCCATGCAGACGGCAATGGCCTGATGGCGAACGCCGCCGATCGCAAGGCAAAGATGGGCGCGGTCATCCGCGCGGCCAGCGGCAATTTTCTCGAGCTCTACGATTTCCTCGTTTACATCTATTTCGCCAGCTACATCGCCAAGGCCTATTTTCCCGCACAAACCGAATTCATGTCGCTGATGCTGGCGCTCGGCACTTATGGCGTGGCGTCGTTCGCGCGGCCCTTCGGCGCGGTGATCCTGGGCTCCTATATGGATCGAAAGGGGCGCCGCAAGGGGCTGATCCTGACACTGACTTTGATGGCGGTCGGTACGGTGTCCGTTGCCATCACGCCGTCTTATGCGGCCATCGGGATTCTCGCGCCCATCGTGATCACGCTCGGGCGTTTGATCCAGGGGTTTTCGCTGGGCGTCGAGGCGGGCGGGGTGAATGTCTATCTCGCCGAGATCGCGACACCGGGAAATCGCGGTTTCTACTGCGCCTGGCAGGGATCGAGTCAGGCGCTCGGGGTCATGGCGGCCACCGCCTTGGGCGTGCTGCTGACCGCGACCTTGTCGATGGAGCAGATGGGCAGCTTCGGCTGGCGCATTCCGCTGATTGTGGGCTGCGCCATCGTCCCGATTCTGTTCTGGCTGCGGCGCGGCTTGCAGGAAACCGAAGTGTTCGAACACAGCACCCATGCGCGTTCGACGCGGGAAATCCTGCGCATTCTCGGCGAGCATTGGGCGCTCGTCGTCATCGGCGTGATGATGACGATTCTCAACACCACCACGTTCTATTTCGTCAACGGCTACACGCCGACCTTCGGAACCGCGGCCCTGCACCTGGCGCCGCTCGGCAATTTTACGGTGGCGCTGGTGGTGGGCACGGCAAGCTTCCTGATGCTGCCCGCATTTGGCGCGCTTTCCGACCGCATCGGCCGCTGGCCCTTGATCATCGGCAGTCCGCTGCTGGTTTTGGCAACCGCCTATCCGGCGATGTCGTGGCTGGTGGCGGCGCCGAGTTTCCTGCGGCTGCTGCTGGTGGAAATGTGGCTTGCGGTGCTGTACGCGATGTATGCCGGAACCTTGGTGCCGCTTTTGGCCGAGCTGATGCCTGCCAAAGTGCGCAGTTCGGGTTACGCGATCATCATCAGCCTGGCGAATGGCATTTTCGGCACCTTCACGCCGGCGATTTCGCAGCTTCTGATTCAGCTCACCGGAAATCGGGCTTCGCCGGCGCTGTGGCTCTCCGCGGCGGCGGCGGTGAGTTTGCTGGCGGCGTTAATGGCGCGGCGTGTTGCGGTCAGGCCGTCGCTGCAAGCCGCCCCGACCTGAATAATTATCCGAGCTTGTCATCCCGGACGGCGCAATGGCGCCGATCCGGGACCCACCTTGAAGTTGGGCGCGACTTGTCCAAACAAATCCGCCCAATGCGGGTTATTCTGTTCAATGAGCGTGCGCTTCCATTCCCGTCGCCAGCGCTTCAATTTCTTCTCGCGCAAAATTGCTGCTGCAGCATCTTCGAACATCTCCCAATGCACGAGCTTGGTTACCCCGTACCGTTTGGTGAAACCGGGAATTTCTCCCTGCTTGTGCTCGGCCACGCGTCGAATGAGATCGTTGGTCACGCCGATATAGAGCGTGCCCTGCGGTTTGCTGGCGAGGATGTACACGTAAATCGTCATCAGCGAGTCCGCTGTCGCAGTGGGTCCCGGGCCTCGCGGATGCGCTCGCCCGGGATGACAATTTGTTGATTCAATCAGAAGAGAAACCGCTTAAACGAATTACGAAAACATCGCCGCGGGAAAGCCGTCCAGCTTGAGCGCTTCGCGCTGATTGTTGTGGCAGATTTCCACCGCTGGATTGCGGCTTTGG
>DATARE010000210.1:0-7185 GCA_036264295.1 Micropepsaceae bacterium
TCTCGGCATAGGGAAAGCGCGCGCAGAATTCGTCGTACAAGCCGGCGGGCGTTTCGGTGGGCGGCATCTCCTTCATGGCGCGCGCGGCGGCAATGCGGATCAGTTCCGCCGCCATTTCCCGCACGCGCTGCTTCATGCGCGCCTTGCGGGTCTGCCACCCCACCCCGCCCAGCTTGTCGAGCTGCACGCCCGCTTCTTCCGAGCCGAAGCGCGTCAGCAGTTCGATATTCTCGACCGGCAGGAACAGCTTGCCGCCGTCATATTGCAGCTCGAGACAATCATGCGGTTCGGCCTGCACCTCGATGGCGCGCAAGCCGAGATAGCGGCCGATGCCGTGCTCGATATGGGTGACGAGATCGCCCGTCGTCAGCGCCGATGCTTCCGACAGGAAATTCTGCGACCGCCGCACACGGCCGCGCGGCCGCACCATGCGGTCGCCCAAAATGTCCTGCTCGGTGATGACGGCAAAATCGGGACCTTCGAACCCATGCTCGATGCACAGCACCGCCAGACCGACCGCATGCTTGTGCAGATGTTCGGCTTCCCGCCAATCGGCGATGCGCTTGATCGCGGTCACACCGTGATCGGAGAGAACCCCGCCCATGCGTTCCGCGGAGCCTTCGCTCCAGCAGCCGATTACGACGCTGCGCCCGGCCTGCTGCAATTGCGCGATATGGGCTGCGGCCACCTCGAACACATTGACCCGGCCACTGCCTTCGACGATCTGGCCCTCGGCCACGCGTTCCGGCGCAAAATCGCGCCCTTTGCGCCCGCCCGCATCGATGCTCGCCATCGTATCCGGCGCCGCAAAAGGCGACAGCAACCGCACCGGCCGGGACTTCAGCGCGCGGTCCCAATCGGCTTCCGTCAGATAGAGCGCATTCGGCTTCAGCGGTTTGTAGGGTGCTGCGATTGCCGCCGCGCCGGCCTTGCCGCTGCCGCCGCTGCGCAGGGATTCGCGCGTGAGATAATAGTCGGAAATCAATTCCAGCCGGGCTTTGCGCGCTTCTTCCGCATTCGGGCTCAGGAAGACCGGCGCGCGTCCGACATAATCGAACAGCGTGTCGAGCTTTTCGTAGAACAGCGGCAGCCAATGTTCCTGTCCCGCATGTTTGCGGCCCGCACTGACGGCCTCATAGAGCGGATCCTCGTCTGTGACCGCGCCGAAAGCCGCCACATAACCGCTGCGGAACCGGCTGATCGATGCGGGATCGAGCGGCGTCTCGCTGGCCGGAAGCAGCACGATGGAATCGTCCGTCCCGGTCGAAAGCTGAGATTCCGCGTCGAACCGGCGGATGGTTTCCAATTGATCGCCGAAGAAATCCAGGCGCAGCGGTTCGTCAGCACCCGGCGGCCACAGATCGACGATACCACCACGCAACGCGAATTCGCCCGGCTCGCGCACTGTGCCTGCGTTGGCATAGCCGTTGCGGGCGAGAAAGCGGGTCAGGGCATCGCGGTTCACATCCTTCCCGGTGCGGGCAAGGAAACTGGCCTCGGCGATGATCTCGCGCGGTGGCACGCGCTGCACCAGCGCATTGACCGTGGTGACCACAAGAGCGGCCCCTGCCCGTTCTCCGCGTGCCGCCAAGGCCGCAAGCGTCGCCAGCCGCTGCGCCTCGATGTCGGAGCGGGGACTGACCCGGTCATAGGGCAGGCAATCCCAGGCCGGGAAATGCAGCACCGCAAGATCGGGCGCGAAGAAGCGTGCTGCCTCCAACGCGGCGGCGGCGCGCGAATCGTCCGCCGCGACGAACAGCACGAGCGCGCTCTTGCGCTTGGCGGCTTCCGCGGCGACATAGGAATCATAGCCCTCGGGCGCGCCGCTGACCGTGGTGCGGCCCTCAGCGCGGGCGATTGCGGTAAGACGTTCAACCATGCTTCGAGACGCCCTGCCGCCTCATCCCGATGAGGCCGTGGAACCTCGCCGTATCGGTGGATCGAGGCGGCTGGGCTCCTCAGCATGAGGCGATGTGTTAGCGGAAAGGTTTCTGCGATAGGCGCAAAGGCGGGCGAAAACGGCGTGGTCATAGGCGGCGGGCACAGGCTGGTGGCCCATGATCCAGTCCATCATTTGCCAATCGGGGACCGAAAGCAGCGCCTCGAAGCGGGTCAGTTCGTCCTCATCGAGGATTTCGAGATGGGCATCGGCAAAGGCCCCGAACACCAGGTCGAGCTCTTTGAAGCCGCGCCTTTGCGCCCGGAACAATGCCTGCTTCCGGCGGATTTGGATGTCGGTCAATTCGGCCATGGCTTGCTATAACGCGCAAAATGCCCGGCCCGCTATACCGAAATGACGAGACAGGCGATCCGCGATCCCGCCCCACAGCCCTTAGGCTAGATTTCCCCTCATGCGGCCAGTGATTCTCAATCCTCTGTTCGCCGAGGCGCGCGTTCTGCCGGGTATCGGCCCCCGGATAGAAAAGCTGCTTGGCAAGGTGCTGGGGCGGGAGGGACGGCCCCCACGCGTGCTGGACCTTGCCTTTCACCTTCCCGCCAATCTCATCGATCGCCGTTACCGGCCCCGCCTGATTGATGCGGAACCCGGCCGCATCGTCACCGTCACCATCAATGTGCTCGACCACAAACCGGCACCGCGCGGCCGGCGGGTGCCCTATCGCGTGCTCACCACGGACGAAACGGCCGCCATGGAGATCGTGTTTTTCAACCCGCACGAGGAACACATCCGCAAGGTGCTGCCGCCGGGTTCGCGGCGCGTGGTGTCCGGGCGGCTGGACAGTTTCAGCGGCCGCCTGCAAATGGCCCACCCCGATTATATGGTGCCGGAGGAAGAGGCCGCCTCGATTCCCGATGTCGAGCCGGTCTATCCCACCACCGAGGCGCTTCCGGCGCGCACGCTTGGCAAGGCCGTGCGCCACGCCCTCGAACGGGTGCCGGCATTGCCGGAGTGGCTGGACGAGAATTTTCGCGCCCGCGGGAACTGGCCCGATTTCAGTACGGCTTTGCAGGCGCTGCACGCACCCCGTTCACTCGACGACATCGAATTGCTGACGCCGCCCCGGATGCGGCTCGCCTATGATGAATTGCTGGCCAATCAATTGGCGCTGTCGCTCATCCGCGATTCCGTGCGGCGGCAACCGGGACGCGCGCTGAAGAGTGCCGGCACCTTGCGCGTCAAGGCGTTCGCCGCCCTTCCTTTCCAACTCACAGAGGCTCAGCAAAAGGCCATCGCCGAAATCACCGCCGATATGGAATCGCCGGCGCGAATGACGCGGCTGCTGCAAGGCGATGTCGGTGCCGGCAAAACGGTGGTCGCAATGGCGGCACTTCTGAATGCGGTGGAAGCCGGATGCCAGGGCGCGTTCATGGCGCCAACGGAAATCCTCGCGCGGCAGCATATGGCATCGCTTGAAACCATGGCCAAAGCCGCAGGCGTTCGCGTGGCGCTGCTGACGGGCCGCGAGAAGGGCTTAGTGCGAGCGGCCATCCTGTCCGCACTCGAAGCCGGTGAGATCGATATTCTGGTCGGCACCCACGCGATATTTTCCGAAGATGTCCGTTTTCGCGATCTGGCGCTTGCCGTGGTGGATGAGCAGCACCGTTTCGGCGTGCATCAGCGCATGCAGCTCCAGGGCAAAGGTGAGAAACCCGCCGACGTGCTGGTGATGACCGCAACCCCCATTCCCCGCACGCTGCAGCTCACCGCCTATGGCGATATGGATGTCTCGCGTCTCACCGGCAAGCCGCCGGGGCGCAAGCCGGTTGAGACTCGTGTGCTGCCCGCATCCCGGCTAGAGGACGTGATCGACGGTCTGAAGCGTGCGCTCGCCAAGGGCGCGCGCGCTTATTGGGTGTGCCCGCTGGTGGAGGAATCCGAGGAAACGGATTTGACGGCAGCCCAGGCGCGGGCGGCCGAATTGCGTCAGCTCTTCGGCGACCAGGTCGGGTTGGTGCATGGCAGGCTGAAGGGAGCGGAGCGCGACGCCGCCATGGCGGCGTTCAAGACGGGCGAGACTCGCATCCTGGTCGCCACGACGGTGATCGAAGTGGGAGTCGATGTGCCCGAAGCCTCCATCATGGTGATCGAACATGCCGAGCGATTTGGGTTGGCCCAGCTCCACCAATTGCGCGGACGCGTGGGGCGCGGGGCCGCGCGTTCAAGCTGCTTGTTAATATATCACCCACCACTCGGTGCGACCGCCAAAGAAAGACTGGCGGCGCTGCGTGCCACTGACGACGGATTTGTGATCGCCGAAGAGGATCTGCGCTTGCGCGGCGCCGGTGAATTGTTGGGCACCAAGCAGAGCGGATTGCCGGAGTTCCATTTTGCCGATCTGTCGGTGCATGGCGAATTGCTGGCAGCCGCGCGCGACGATTCGCGCCTTATTCTGCAGCGCGATGGCGGCTTAAAATCGCCGCGCGGTGAAGCTTTGCGCACGCTGCTTTACTTGTTCGAGCGGGATGAGGCGGTGCGCTACCTCCGGACGGGATGAAGGAAACATTTACCTGTTAACTTCAACACGCCTTGAAACGCGGGCCGTGCCGGGCCACAAACAATTCAGCTTTTTAAGCGAATAGGAAACCATGCGAATCGCAATGATCGGTACGGGGTATGTGGGGCTGGTGTCGGGGGCCTGTTTCTCCGAATTCGGTCATCATGTCGTATGCGTCGACAAGGACATGAGCAAGATCGATGCGCTCAAGGCCGGGCGTATTCCGATTTTTGAGCCCGGGCTCGATGCCGTTGTTGCGGACAATGTGAAGGCCGGGCGGCTTTCGTTCACCGGCGATCTTTCCGCCAGCGTAAAAGAGGCGGACGCGGTCTTCATCGCAGTGGGCACGCCGTCGCGCCGCGGCGATGGCCATGCGGATTTGACCTATGTCTTCGCCGCGGCCGAAGAGATTGCTGCGGCCCTCGACGGCTACACCGTGGTCATCACCAAATCCACCGTACCGGTCGGCACCGGCAAGCGCGTCGAAGACACCATCCGGCGCATCCGTCCCGATGCGGATTTCGATGTGTGCTCCAATCCGGAATTCCTGCGCGAAGGCTCGGCGATCGAGGACTTCCGCCGGCCCGACCGCGTGGTCTGCGGCACGACCAGCGATCGCGCGCGCCAAATCTTGCGCGAATTGTACCGGCCGCTGTTCCTCAACGAGACGCCGATGCTGTTCACCTCGCGCGAAACATCCGAGTTGATCAAATACGCCGCGAATGCGTTTCTTGCGACCAAGATCACCTTCATCAACGAGATGGCGGATATTTGCGAAGCGGTCGGCGCCAATGTTCAGGATGTTGCCCGCGGCATCGGACTGGATGGCCGCATCGGTTCCAAATTCCTGCATGCGGGTCCGGGCTATGGCGGATCGTGCTTCCCCAAGGACACATTAGCGCTGCTGAAGACTGCGCAGGATGTCGGTGCGCCATCGCGCATTGTCGAAGCGGTCGCCAACGTGAACGAAAACCGCAAATCGCGCATGGCCGCCAAAATCGAAAGGGCCTTCGGCGGCGTGTCCGGCAAGACCATTGCGGTGCTGGGGCTGACCTTCAAGCCGAACACCGACGATATGCGCGATGCGCCGAGCCTTGTGATTCTGCCTCAGCTGGTGAAGCTCGGCGCCCATATTCGCGCCTATGATCCCGAAGGCATGAGCGAGGCACAGAAATATCTCGATGTGGAACTCTGCGCCGATGTGAACACCGTACTCAAAGGCGCGGACGGCGTTGTGATCCTGACGGAATGGAACGAGTTCCGCGCTCTGGATTTGAAAATCGCCAAGCAATTGCTGAAACACCCGCTGATGGTGGATTTGCGCAACATCTATCGCCCCGACGAGATGGCGAAAGAAGGCTTTACCTATATCAGCGTTGGCCGCCCGGACGCGTAGCCAGGATCAGACACCGAGCTGATCGGCGAGGTCGATCATGCTGCGGGCGGCGAAATCGACGGGCGTTTTCGGCCCATTTTCGCTGACACCCGGAATCTCCTGCGGTCGCGCGATATGGGCCGTGCGCAACCCGTTCGACGCAGCGGAACGCAAATCGTCGCTGTGGGCGGCCACCATCATCACTTCATGGGGTTGCAGATTCAGCGCCGCCGCGGTCATCAGATAGACTTGCGGCTTGGGCTTGAAATCGCGGGCGATCTCGGAGCCCAAGATCGCATCCCATGGCAGATTGTTGCGCCGCTTGATATCGACCATCAGCGCGATATTGCCGTTCGAGCACGGCGCCAGGATGAACTTGGTGTGCAGCCGCGCATAACCGGCCGGAACATCGGGCCAGACATCGAGCCGGTGCCACGCGAGATTGAGGTCGTCCGCCACTTTGCTGTCGAGCTTTTCCAGCCCGAATTTCGGGCGGATCTGATCGAGCATCCTGCGATGCATGACATCCAGTGGTACGAACGGCGCACGGCCCGCGCGCACCTCCTCCATGGTCGGTTGATAGAGCCCGCGCCAGGCATCGGCGAAGGCGAGCCAATCCAAATTGTATCCCAGCGGCTTCAGGATGCGCGCGGCATCGCGGGCAACGCCATTGCGCCAATCGACCACCGTGCCGAACACATCATAGACCAGCGCTTTTACGCCATCGGCCTTGGCGCCAGGCTTGGCTTGGGCCCTGCCCTGCGAAGCAGCGAGGATATTGGAACCGGCGAGTGCTGCGGCGGCCGCCAACGCGGTTGCACGGCCAATCGCGCCGCGGCGAGACATCTCCGTCATGGTCCACCCTCCCATGGTGCTGAGGCGACACTATCACGCGAGCCAGCCCGAGGCGCGGGAGAACACAGGCGGCTAAAACCCGCGATAGCTCCGAAACCATTCCACGAAGCGCGGGATGCCCTCCTCCAGCGTGGTGGCGGGCTGAAACCCGAAATCGCGTGCCGCCCGCGCGACATTCGCATAGGTTTCCTTCACATCGCCGGCTGGCCCTTTGGCATGCTCGATGATGGCGGATTTGCCGGTCGCCTGCTCGATAATGCGGATCAGAGTCAGCACCTCCTCCGGCCGGCTGTTGCCGAGATTGTAGATCCGATGCGGTGCGCCGCCCGCCGCTGTCGCGAACGGCGTTTCGGTCATCTTCACGACCGCGGAAACGATATCGTCGATCCAGGTGAAATCGCGCCGGAGCAAACCGCCGCCGAACACCTTCAGCGGCTTTCCCGTCAGCACCGCCTCGGTGAACAGCCAATAGGCCATGTCCGGGCGGCCCCAGCGTCCATA
>DATARE010000215.1:0-3844 GCA_036264295.1 Micropepsaceae bacterium
ACCACCGACTATGCCGGATCGATCCCGGCCATTGTCGGCCGCGACAACATCGCCGGCACCCAATTCCATCCGGAGAAAAGCCAGGCGGAAGGCCTCGCCTTCCTGGAGCGCTTCCTCAGATGGCGCCCATGAGAACCACCACGTGATCCTCTTTCCCGCAATCGACCTGAAGGACGGCCGCTGCGTGCGTCTGCGCCAAGGCGACATGGCACAGGCAACAATCTTCAATGAGGACGCGGCGGCGCAGGCGGCCGCCTTCGAGGCCCAAGGCTTCGAATGGCTGCATGTCGTCGATTTGAATGGCGCCTTCGCGGGGCACTCGGTCAACGCGCCGGCGATCAAGGCGATCTTGCGCGCGATCAAAATGCCAGTTCAACTCGGTGGCGGGATTCGTGATGCCGCCGCAATCACCTCCTGGCTCGACGCGGGCGTCAAGCGGGTGATCTTAGGCACGGCGGCCGTGCGTGATCCGGCGCTTGTGAAACAAGCAGCCAAATCATTCCCGGGTAGAATCGCGGTCGGTATCGATGCCCGCGATGGCATGGTGGCGGTCGAGGGATGGGCGCAAGCCTCGACCCTCTCCGCCACCGAGCTCGCCCAGCGCTTCGAAGACGCTGGCGTCGCGGCGATCATTTTCACCGACATTGCCCGTGACGGCATGCTTCAAGGCGTCAATGTCGCTGCCACCGCAGCGCTGGCACGCGCCGTCTCCATTCCGATCATCGCCAGCGGCGGCGTCAGTGGCCTGGACGATATAAGACAGCTGATCAATTCGGGGGCGCCTATCGCGGGCGCAGTGATTGGGCGGGCGCTCTATGACGGGCGCATTGACGCCGCTGAGGCCCTGGCCGCTGCGCGGCGCTGATTTAGCACTGAACAAGGTTAATCGAGGTGATTCAATCCACTTCGCCGTAAGAGTTGAGACGGCGAATAATTTCATCGAGCTGCTCGAGGGTGCGATAGCGGACTTTAACCTGGCCACCCTTCTTTCCTTGATGTTCAATGTTAACATCCATTCCTAAGGAATTGGAAAGACTGTGTTCTAGGGCTCTCGTGTCCGCGTCCTTGCTGCCCGGTTTGCGGCTCCCGACCCCCCGGGGTGGCTGAACCTTCTTCTCCGCCTGCCTTACATTCAACGCCCCCGCCAGGATCTCTCGCGCTAGGGCATCGGGATTGGGGGCGCCGACCAGGGCACGGGCGTGCCCAGCGGAAAGCTTGCCCTCGGCGATCAGTTTTTTCACGGTGTCGGGTAGCTTCAGCAGACGCAACGTGTTGGCGATGTGGCTGCGGCTCTTGCCGATGACCTCGGAGACTTGCTCCTGCGTATATTGGAACCGGTTCATCAGCTCCTGATAGGCGGATGCTTCCTCGATCGCCGTCAGATCGCTGCGCTGGACATTTTCGATGATGGCGATCTCCAGCGACTGGGCATCGCTGAAGGGGCGCACGATCACCGGCACTTCGTGCAGTTTGGCGATTTGCGCGGCGCGCCATCGGCGTTCGCCGGCAATGATCTCGTAGACGTCGCGCGTTGCGGTCGGCCGCACCAGGATGGGCTGCAGCACGCCCTTTTCGGCGATCGAGGTGGCTAGGCTCTTGAGTTCGGTTTCATCGAAATTGCGCCGAGGTTGCAGCGGATTGGGTCTTAAAAACGCAATCGGCAGATGGCGCGAACGCGAGCTCGTGTCCGCACTCTCGCGGGCATCGGGCTCCCCATCGCCCAGCAGCGCGGACAGACCCCGGCCCAGACCGCGTGCTCCCGTGCCTCGCTGACGCGCTTCGTCCGCCATGCGCTCCCCTACGCCGCGAGCGGACCGGAGAATCGGGCGCGTTCGCGCTGGATCAATTCTCCGGCAAGCTTGATATAGGCTTGGCTTCCCGGGCAGCGCAGATCATAGACCAGGGCCGGAAGACCATGGCTCGGCGCCTCGGATATTCTCACGTTCCGCGGGATAACCGTTTGATAAACCTTATCTCCCAAATGGGCGCGCACATCCGCCGCGACCTCATCCGACAGGTTGTTCCTTTTATCGAACATTGTTAGAATTACCCCCTGGATCTCGAGATCCGGGTTCAGACTTGCCCGCACACGCTCGATGGTCTTAAGCAGCTGGCTCAAACCTTCCAACGCGAAGAATTCGCATTGCAGCGGCACGACGACGGCATGGGCCGCCGCCATGGCATTGACCGTGAGAAGTCCCAATGCCGGCGGACAATCGATAAGAACATAGGAGAAGCCGAAATTTCCTTTGGCAAAAACCTCCAGGGCATCGCGCAGGCGGAAATTCCGGCGTGATTCGGTCACCAGCTCCATCTCCGCTCCGGACAGATCAACTGTCGCGGGAACGATATTGAGGCCGGGAATGCGGGTGGGAACGATCGCATCCGCCAAGAGCGCGCCGCCCGCAAGCACGTCGTAAGAGCTGATTTTCCGCTCATGTCGCGGGATTCCAAGCCCCGTGGAGGCATTGCCCTGGGGGTCCAGGTCGATAATCAGTACGGTTTGACCGACCGCAGCCAGGGCCGTGCCCAGATTGATTGCCGTGGTCGTCTTCCCGACGCCGCCCTTTTGATTGGCCACCACCAGCACTCTGGGCGGCCTTTTCTTTTCAGGCTCGGCTGTTTCGTGCAACGACACGGTGCAACTCCCGAATCTCAAGGATGACACCGGAGGAATCGGATCGGCTTTGATGCCTTATCATCTCCATCCTCCAAGATTTATTGCTCTCAGTCAATTCGACCTCTACATTTTGACCCTTCAGAAGCAGAGCCTTGCTGTCTTTGCCCCAAAACCGTTGTGCATAAGCAAACAGTTTTACCAAGGGGGCACATGCCCGCGCCGTGATGACGTCGAAGATTTCCGGCTCTGCATCCTCAATGCGTCCTTGCCGGACCTCCGCCGGCAGATTCAGGCGCGTGGCCACGGCCTCCAAAAAACGGCATTTCTTCGCGGTCGCTTCATAGAGCACAACGCGAAAGCCAGACCTTTCGCGCAAAAGTTCCGCAAGCACCAAGCCTGGAAACCCGGCGCCGCTCCCAAGATCGACCACGGAACCGGCGGATTCGGGAACCAAAGCAGCGAGCTGCGCGGAATCCCAAAAATGCCGGCACCAGAGGTCGGCCATCGATGCGCGCGACACGAGGTTCTGCCGGGAATTCCAATCCGTCAGCATCTCCGCATAGAGCGTCAATCGCGCCAATGTTTCACGTGAAACATGCACGAGCGCTGCGAACTCGTCCGCTCCGAAGATCGGTGTCTCAGCCGGAAGCATGGCGTCGCGCAGCGCCCGCCTTGACCTGCGCCAAAATAAGGGTCAGCGCCGCCGGTGTGATGCCGTCGATGCGGGCTGCCTGGCCGAGGGTTCGGGGCCTGACGGCGGTCAATTTCAGCCGGCATTCGGTGGAAAGCCCGGCCACCGCGTCGTAATCGAGGTCCCCCGGCAATGATAAGGACTCATCGCGCCGAAAGGCGACGATGTCCGCCTCCTGGCGGCCGAGATAGCCGGCATAATGGGCATCGATCTCCAGCTGTTCGGCAATTTCTGGGGGAATTGCGTCGAGCTCGGGCCAGATGCGGGCCAGCCGGGCCATATCGACATCGGGAAGCGCGAGCAATTCGGCCGCGCTCCGGCGAGCCCCATCCTGTCTGACCGCGATGCCCAGGCGAGCCGCTTCGCTGGAGGTGAGGGTCAGGCCCGCCGCAAGAGTGCGGGCTTTTTCGAGCTGTGCCAGCTTTTCCAAGAAGGCGGTCAGGCGCGCCGTCCCCACGATCCCGATTGGCTCGCCAAGGCCTGTCAGGCGCTGATCGGCATTGTCCGCGCGCAGCGTCAGCCGGTATTCGGCC
>DATARE010000271.1:0-2406 GCA_036264295.1 Micropepsaceae bacterium
GCGCCATGTCCGGCAGCGATACGGGCTTTGCCACCAGGGCTGCCAAGGCGCTGTCGGCCAGAGCGGGTGAGGGCAAGGAGAATGTGCCGAACGCTTCAAGCGCGGCGACGGTCAGCGCGGCGAACAGCGCGCGAGGAGAAAGCGGCAATGGAAAATCCCTTCGGTTCCGGACCCGCTGAACGCACGCTGGAGGCGCGTTCCACGGGCGCCGAAGCCGGAGATTAGATCGCAGCGACCGTGAGGTCCATGCCGAACGCCATCAGGACGAACGACAGGGCCAGGCCGGAACAGGACAGCGCAGTGATCGCCTTGAACGCGCGATCGGAAGCCATCATCGAAATCGTCTTCATAGGTCACCCCCCTTATTGGCCCGCGAACCGGGCATTGAGGGGCAGACACATAAGGCAAAAATCTTTACGGCCGATTGCCCGACATTGTTAATCGATTGCCACCGCGAAGCCCGAAAGCCCGTCGGAAGGCGTGTCAGGCCAGTGCTTTAACGCTTTGGCGGGGTTCGACAATCAGCCGCGCTGCTGGCCGAGCACATTGGCGAGCGTGGCGGCCGTCATGGCGGCGCGGTCAGAGGCGCGCTCGGCTGCGAGGCGGTCGCGCGCGCGCTCCTCGATCAGGATGTTGATCAATTCCAGACGCTTCTTCTCGTCGACGGCCTCAGCCAGCAATTGCCGATAGCGATGATAGTCGAACCCAACGTCTTGTTTACGCATGCGACGCCCCCGTGCACGCAACTGCCCACGGGGAAATCTTCCGCGAACGTCGACGCGCGCGCAAGCGCGCCTTTCTGCCGATCAACAATTTCGTGCGGCTGTGGCTTTTGTGCGCGAAGTTCGCACTAGTGCCCACTTTCCGAAGTTCGTGCTCCATTGCCGCACTACTGTTCACGAACTTCGGAAAGTCATGGGCAGTAGCAAATCCATGATTCTAGTGCCGCTTTCGATCTGAAGTCCCTGAGCCCGATTTCGACCGAGTGAGTCAGGGACTTCAGATCGGCGGCACTAGTGCGCCGTGGTCGCGGCAGGAGCGGGCGCGCTGACCGCGGCAGCGGGTGTCGTGCCGTTCGCAGCAGCAGCCTCCAACTCGTCGAGGCAATGCAGCAGGAACGCCGTGCGCTCGCGCGGCATCACCTTTTCTGATTCCGCCTTCTTGGCGCAATCGCGTTGCCGGATTTGCTCGGTGCGCCGCTTCTCGGCGGCCTCCCGGTATTCCGGGGCAACCTTGGAAGGATCAACCAGGCCCTGCGCGAACGCAGGAGCGGCGAGCGCCAACGACATCAAGGTCGCGCCAATGAAGGATTTCAAATTCGCCTCCCGTGAAATGAACGTCTGAAACATCAGCTTCGGCGGTAAGCCTCCGAACCGCAGGCAGACATGGCGGTCCGCGATTCCTCTTTGCAAATCCCGTGCCCTTGGCGAGGGTTTTGCCACCCTCCGGTTAACGCGGGATGCCCGACCCGCTCAGTCTGCCTTGCTCCACCGCCGCCCGAGAAAATCCAGCGCCAGTCCAAGCGCGACGCCGCCAGCGATCAGCAACGCGGCGGAACGAATTTGTCCATCCGACCAGCCCAATTGCCCGCAGGCTACACAATCCATGATGATCGCGACATAGGCGGCGACGCCGAACGCCGTCGCGGCGGTGAGTATGTCGAGCCGTTTACCCATGGCCTTGCATCCCTGAAGCCCCTGCCGATCCCCGTATAGGCCCGGCAAAGCCCGGCAGCTGTGACGCGGTTCACAGTCGGGAATCTTCCATGCAAGCTGCGTGCAAGCGGCTTTTGGCGACCTGAAGGTGCGCGACGTCCGCGCTGCTATTCCAGCGAGACGAGCACGACACCGGCAGCAATCATGCCGAGCGCGCGTGCCGCACTCGTCGACACGTCGATCACGCGGCCCTTCTTGAAAGGTCCGCGGTCGTTGACCCGGCAGCGGATGGAGTGGCCATTGTAGGTGACGGTGATCATGCTTCCGAAAGGTCGCGTCCGATGCGCGCACGTCAACTCGCCGGAAGCGCCGACGCCTTCGTAAAACGAGGCGAGACCGCTTTCGGCTCTGGCGCAGGACACGATCGAAACGAGAGCAAGCGAAGCGAGAAACGTCCGATACAAGATGGCACCATCGGTGCCCTGCGCCCACCCGACAAGTTCCGCCCGGCAGTTCCAGGTCCCAGCGATATTTTCGCGGGTCGGTCGCCGAACGCGGAACTTTTCCGTGGCTCAGCACGCACGAAATAGCCGGCCGCAACATGCGCGCCGGCTTCGCCGATTCCGATGTGAGCTGACCGAAAGTGCACGAGGCCCGGTGTGCCTAGGAGTCCGGGCCTCGTGACTTAACCCCTCCCCACGGGGCGATGGTGGAGAGATTGTAATCGAACAGCGCCCTTCGTGCCATTCCG
>DATARE010000301.1:0-8458 GCA_036264295.1 Micropepsaceae bacterium
CACGGGTGCAATTCGCGGGATGGAACCAAGATCTGATTCACCGGGCCGCACGCTCGTTTAGCGCCATGACAGCGTGCATTTTCAATCCTCGTATTCGTCGTGGCGGCGGACCCAGGATTGCGTGAAGGGAAGGGCGTCTTCGTCACGGCCCTTTGGCGTCAGATCGAGATAGTGATAGGCGCCGTTCATCATATCCACTCCGCGCGAATAGGCGGAATAGGTGTGGAAGATTTCGCCCCGTTCGTTTTTGCAGAACACGCTGATGCCCACCATTTCGTCCGACGGCGGCTTTCCGCGATTGTAATTGTAGAAGCCGGTGCCGTTCTGCATTTCGTCGGGCGTGAAACTCACAAAATAATCGAAATTGAAGTCGCTGCCGTATGACGACAGCCATTTGAAATTCCAGCCCATGCGCTTTTCATAGGCGGCGAGTTTAGAAAGAGGCGCCCGCGAGATCGCAACGAAGCTCACATCGCGATGGGCGAGGTGCACATCGATACCGTTGAAATTGTCGGCCCAGAACGAGCAGCTTTTGCAGCCCGCATCCCAATCGGGTCCGAACATGAAATGATAGACGATAAGCTGGCTTTTCCCCGCGAACACATCGCTTAAGATTTGCTTGCCCGCAGGACCGTCGAACACATAATTCTTCTCGACGCGTTCCCAGGGAAGTTGGCGGCGCTTGGCGCTCAGCCGGTCGCGTGCCCGGGTGAATTCCTTTTCTTCGGCCAGAAACGCCTTGCGCGCTTCGATCCATTCTTGGTGCGAAACGATAGGGTGATCGGTCATGATGGGTTTCTCCTTCAGCGCGCCGATGCGGACGCCAACAGTTCTGCCATTTTTTCGAACGAAACTGTCCAGCCTTCCTTGTGACGATCCCGCACCTCTTTCGAGCTGAACAGTTCATGCTTTAGCTGCATCTCGGTTCTGCCGTTGCGCTCGGAAAATGTCACAGTGACGAGGGTGTCTTGACCAGCGGCAACTGGATGGCCGGGCTCCCACATCCAGGTGAAGACCAGACGTTCGGGCCGCACGATCTCGCGATAGGTCCCGCTCACAACCGGACCGCTGCTGCCGTCGGCACGGCGCATATGGATGCGATAGCGTCCGCCCACATGCGGGGTCAGTTCCAGGGTCTCCGCGCGGATATCGCGCGTTCCAATCCAGCCGCCGATCGAATCCGGGTCGAGCCAGGCATCGAACACGCGTTCGCGCGGCGCATCGAACGTCCTTGTGATGACGAGGACGAGATCGGATTCAGCGTCCGGCGATTTTTCCTTTGCCATAGGATCGGGCCTTCCTCTTGCTCAAGCCGGGTCGGGTTGTCTTCAAATATTGGTCCAGCCGGTCGAAGCTTTCGCTCCAAAACCCGCGATAGAAATCAAGCCATTGGACGGCGGTTTGCAAACCTGCCGGTTCGATGCGGCAGCGGCGGAATTTGCCCTCGCGCTCCTGCCGGATAAGCGCTGCCGCTTCCAACACGCGCAAGTGCCGGGAAATGGCGGGTGCAGAAATGGGGAAGGGTTTGGCAAGTTCGGCGACCGTGGTTTCGCCTTGTGCCAGGCGCCTGAGAATCGCGCGCCGTGTCGGATCGGCCAGGGCCGCGAAACTCAGATCGAGCTGGGCGGAGATATTCATCGATTAGCTAGAATGTTAATTAACATATCCGCTAATTAATGCCAGCGTTGTCCCCTGTCAAGCGTGTGCGGAAATTTGGGACGAGACCAAAAAAAAGGCCCGGGGTGATGCCCGGGCCTTCTCTCAACGCGTAAGATCGGCCGTTCAGCCTGCGGGGTGCAGCGTGACTTTCTGGACCCGCAAATTGATGATCTCGCCAACCAGCAGATTGTTGTCGTTGCGGCAATCGATGGCGTTCACGGTGCCGAATTCCTTTGGCAACCGGCCAGCCTTGCCGAACTTGCCGACCATGCTGCCATCCAGCTTCATTTTGTAAATCTCGCCAGCCGTATCGATGTCGCCTGGCGGGTTGGAATTCGACACATACAGATATTGGTTCGCGCCCGGCGTGATGCAGATCGCCTGCGGATTGCCAAGATTGGAGATCTGCGATTTGAAGGTGCCGTTGTTGTCGAACACCTGGATGCGGTGGTTGTTGCCATCGGCGACATAGACATTGCCCTGGGCATCCACGGCGATGCTGCGCACCTGATCGAATTCGCCCTGGCCGCTGCCCTTGTGGCCCCAGCTCTTGATGAACTTGCCGTCCTTGTCGAACTTGGCGACGCGGGCATTGCCCTGGCCGTCGGCCACGAAGATGTTGCCTTGTGCATCCCAGGCGACATCCGTCGGGCGGCTGAACACGTCCTGCGGACGGCCGGCGCCGGGTGGTCCGGCATTGGCTCCGCCGCCCTCACCACCGCCGCCTTCCGCGGCCGCCGCGCGGGTCGGAATGTTGATGGATTCGGCCTTGCGTCCGAGCAGCATGACCTGCCGGCCCTGGGGATCGAACTTCATCACCATATTGGTCGCCTGATCCACCACCCAAACATTGTCTTGGGGATCGACGCGCACCTGATTGGCGAAGACGAAGCCATAGACGTCCTTGGCAACCTCGCGCACGAAGCGGCCGTTGCGGTCGAACTGATAAAGCTGCGAGCCGCCATGCATGAATTGGCGCGAACCGCCCAACGAGACGAAGGGGTGGCCCGTGCGGGTGTAGACATAGATGTCGCCCTTGGAGTTTTGGGCGACGCCGCCGACTTCCCCGAGATAGACATTGTCAGGTGTCTTCAGGAAATTGGCGTCGGCGTCATAGGGGATTACCGGCGCATCGGTCTGGGCAGTCGCCGGAACGCCCGCAAGCGCAGCGCCCGCGAGCAACAATGTAAGAATGCGTTTCATGGTGTGTTTCCTCCCGGCCTGTTCTATCGCGCGCTCGCCTGCTTCGCCGGTGTCGGCTGCAGGATGAATCTTTGCACGCGCCAGGATTCGATCTCGCCCAGGACCGGGCGGTTGGGATCGCGGCAATCCATCATGTGCATGACCTGCAAGCCGGGCGCCAATTTGCCGGGCTTGCCGAATTTGCCGACCACCGTTCCGTCGAGTTCCACCTTGTAGATTTCACCCGTGATGTCCCACGAACCGGGCCCGTTGCCGTTGGGGTTCGAATTCGACAGGAACATATATTGGTGATCGCCGCCGGAAGCGCAGGCCGCCCAGCCGACGCCGAGATTGGTGATCTCCTTGATCGGCTTCAGATTGTTGTCGAGCACCTGATAGCGGAAGTTGGAACGGTCCGCGACCCAGACATTGCCGTTCTTGTCCACCTGCATGCCGTGAGGCAGGTTGAACTCGCCCAGCGCCTTGCCCGGTTTTTCGCTGCCGACCTTGGTGATGAAACGTCCATCGGGGGTGTATTTCACGACGCGATTGTTGCAATAGCCGTCGCTGATGAAGATGTTGCCCTGCGGGTCCCAACCCACATCGGTCGGACGGCAGAAAAGATATTTCTGGTCGGGCTGGTTCGGGCCCGTGCGGGTGGCGACGGCGCCATTCACGGCCGGCGGACGCCTGCCGATCACCATCAGCACCTTACCTTCGGGGCTGAATTTGGTGATCATGTTGGTGCCTTCATCGACCGTCCAGATATTGTCGTTCTTGTCGACGCGCACCGAGTGCGAGAATTCGAAGCCGTAATAGCCCTTGCCGATTTCCCGGACGAAATTGCCGTTCTGGTCGAATTCCCACAGTTTCGAAGTGGGGGAACTGCGATGATAAACGAACACGTGGTCTTTGGAATTGGTGGCGACCGCAACCGATTCGCCGAGAATTTCGCCAGCCGGAACCTTCAGGAAGTTCGGCACGGCTGTGAAGGGGATTTCCGGAACCCCGGTGATGGTCGCCTTGAGCTGCGCTTGCGCAGCACCGGCGCAAAACATCAGAGCCAGGGCGCAGGTAGACGTAAGGAATCGCTTCATCGCTAACCTCCCAAGATTCGGCGAATGGTTCTTTTTGCGGCGGAAACGGGCTGATTGCCGGCCGGGACCCTACAGCAGATACCTCGCCGGTTCAATCTTGCCCGAGGGGTTCGACTTGGGTTCTGCAAGGCGGGAAAATGCTTTATGGTGCCGGAAAAATGGGAGGACCCTCGATGAAATCCAAACTGCTTCTCGCCGTTGCCCTGACCGTCTTGGCCGGTTCCATGAATGTCCAGGCCGCCGCGCCGCAACGCGTGCATCTGCCGATCACCAATAAGGAATGGGAGACGCCGTTCCCGGGCTTCAAGATCGTCGGCAATATGTACTATGTCGGCACCTACGATCTCGGCTGCTATCTGATCGATACGGGTGCCGGCCTTATCCTGGTCAATTCGGGTGCGCCGGGGTCCTATCCTCTCATCAAGGCCAATATCGAGAAGCTCGGCTTCAAGACCAGCGACATCAAAATCATCACCTCGACACATGGCCATTGGGATCATGTCGGCGATCTGGCCTCGTTCCAAAAGGATGCGCCGGGCGCCAAGACGTATATGAGCGAACGCGACGCGCCGGTCATCGCGTCAGGCGGCGACATCGATTACCGCAAGGCCGAAGGGCGGGGCATCATCTACGATCCCGTTCGCGTCGATGTGAAGACCAAGCCGGGCGACCACATCAAGCTCGGCAATGTGGATATGACAGTGCATCAGGCTTACGGTCATACGCCGGGCGCGACCAGCTTCACCTTCACGCAGCAAGAGGGCGGCAAGACCTACAACGTCCTGATCGTGAACATGGACGGCATCAATGCCGGTGTGAAGCTGCTGGGCTCGCCGGGCTATCCGACGATCGTTCAGGATTTCGCCAGCACGCTGAAGGAACAGGCGACATACAAGCCCGATATCTGGGTGTCGTCGCATGCCGGCCAATTCAATCTGCATACGGTTTATAAGCCGGGCGATGCCTACAATCCGGCGCGCTTCGGCGATCTCGCGGCCTATCAGAAGAAGATCGCGGATTATCAGACAGCCTATGAGAAACAATTGGCCGACGAAAAAGCCGAAAAAGTGAAGTGATTTCTCGACCCTCCCTCAAGGGGAGGGTCGGTCCCTGCTGCTTACTTCGTATCAAAGCGGATGAGGAAGGCGCGGAAGCCCTTTATGTCCTTGAAGCCGTGCGGCACCCCTGGCGGAACGTAAAGCACGTCGCCGGCTTTCAACGGTTGCTCCACGCCGCCCATGATCGCGCTACCGGCGGTATCGTCGGAATTGGGCCGCTTCTTGACATCCACGAGCTGGCCGCCGGTTACGGCCGTTGCGGTGCCGGCGCTGACCAGCCAGATGTCGAGCGACATGGCATGCACCAGTGGCGCATCGGTCGGCTTAACGATGCGAATGTTGATGCTGTACGGCCCGCCGTCGAGAACGCGCTTGTTCAGGACTTGGCGCGTTTCCAAATCTTTCCAGATGGTCTGCAAATCCGAATTGGCGAAATAAGTCGCCTTGTCGCTCGCAGGCTTCGGTGGCGCGTCCGCTGCCAGGGCGTGGCCGCAGATTCCGCCTGCCAATATCGTCGCGGCGATGGCAACAAATCCAATTTTGCGCATGGTTTCGTCTCCTCCCGAATTGATCCACATTCCTTGGCAGTAGCGCGTGTTTCGTGCGCGGTAGCAAGGCTCGGCTTTACGGCAGCAGCGCGCCTTGTGTGTCCACATACACCGCGTAGATCGACGTGCTGCCGCAGATGAAGAGGCGATTGCGCTTCTTGCCCCCGAAACACAGATTGGCGCAGGTCTCGGGGATATGGATTTTGCCCGTCAGATCGCCATTGGACGCGTAGCAGCGCACACCGAACTCGTTGGGATCGCCATTGCCCATGGTGATCCAGACATTGCCGTCCACATCGGTGCGCACGCCGTCCGTGCGCCCTGGCGCGCCCAGTGCCGGAATGAAGACGCGATCATTGGTGAGCTTCTCGCCGTTCACGTCGAAGACGCGGATATTGGAATCGCGTCCGATCGAACTCTGCACGCCGGTATCGGCGACATAAAGGCGCTTTTCGTCGGGCGAGAAGGCGAGCCCGTCCGGCCCACCGAAGCCTGTGGCCGCCACGGTCGCGCGCCCGGTTTTGGGATCCAGCCGATAGACCTGGGTCGGCAGTTCCGGCGTAATGCGGTGGCCCTCGTAATTGCCGGTATTCCCGAACAAAGGATCGGTGAACCAGATCGCGCCGTCTGATGAGACCACAACATCGTTGGGTGCGTTCAGGGGTTTGCCCTCGAATTTGTCGATGAGAACGGTAATCGCGCCGTCATGTTCGGTGCGCGTCACGCGGCGGGCATCGTGCTCGCAGGTGATCAGCCGGCCCTCGCGATCGCGGGTGTTGCCGTTGGAATTGTTGGACGGCTGCCGATAGACGCTGACATGGCCGTCATCCTCGCTCCACCGCATGATGCGGTTGTTGGGGATGTCGCTCCACAGAAGATAGCCGCCGTCGCGGATATAGACGGGACCTTCGCACCAGCGAAACCCGGTGGCGACACGTTCGATGGCGGCATTGCCGATTTTGGCCTTGAAGCGCGGGTCGAGCGCCTCGATGCGCGGATCGGGATAGCGCGTGCTGGGCAGCGGCCCTAGCGGAAGCTCATCGGCCGCCGCTCTGCCAATGCGCGATGTCGCCGCCACGGCAGCGCCCGCAGCCGCCCCCAGAAATGTGCGTCTCTGCATATTCTCTCCCATAACCAGAAGTCCCCCCACCCAAACCGCATTTCGCTTCGCTTCAGCGGTTCGACCTCCCCGCGTTGGGGGAGGTTAACCTAGGCACCGTCCAGGGCGTCGCCGGCCGCCGCGATACCATCGAAATAAAGCGTCCACACCAGAAGATTCTTGCGGCAGGCCTCCACGACCGCGTCTTCCATATGCAGCTCGCTGGCATAGCGGGCAATCGTGTTCCAGCCGGCATTGGAATGTTCGAGATCGGCCGCCTCGTGCATGGCGAACCAGACGAGCTGATCCTCATTCAGTTTGAAGGTCTCGCGCCAGCGCCGGCGCTCGGCGCCGCTGCGGCCATATTCCCGATAGGGGCCGACGCCATAGCCCGGCACGTTGGGCCGCTCGGCGCAGGTGTTGGCGATGACGCCCTCCAGCCAATGGCGGTTGGACATCAGCCCTTCCCAGGCGGCCCAACAGATTTGGGTGGAATCGATGGGCTGCGCCGCGCGCACATCCTCCGCCCGCATACCGAGAGAGGTGCCCAATTCCTCCAGATGCTGCCAATGCGGCTTGCCATGGCCGTATTTCTCGTCGGCAATGACTTCGTCGGCGCAGGCCTCGATGATCTGCAACCGCGTGTCCCAATCGGGGCAATTGGTCGCGACGCGCAGCTTCAGCACCGAATTGCGCTGGCGGGTGTTGAGCCGGTGCTGCATCACCCACATCCGGGCGCGGCCCATGGTGATCGGCTCGTGGAAGAATTTTGTGCGGCGCACATAATCATGGACCAGTTCATCCAGCCGGGGGATCACGGAAGCGGTCAATGTCGTTCCTGGCGATTTCGATTTGCGGGACGCGAGACTAGGCAATCGCGCCGCTCCTGACAATTTCGATGCGCGCGGGCGGCGTGATAAGGTTTCGCGCATGAGGAGACGCTTTGGCGCTGCATTGGCTGTGGCCGCGATGCTGTTTGCATATGCGGCGCAAGCGGCCACGCCGGCGGAGTTCTATCGTGGCCGCAATGTTTTCGTGGTCATCGGCTACACGCCGGGCGGCGGTTACGATCTTTACGCGCGGCTGCTTGCACGGCATCTGGGAAAACATATCCCCGGCAATCCGACGGTGATTCCACAGAACATGCCGGGCGCAGGTTCGCTGAAAGCGGCGAATTATCTTTATGGGATTGCACTCAAGGACGGCAGCGTCATCGGCACCTTCGCCCACGGCATGGGAAGTGCGCCGCTTCTGGGGCAGGCGCAATTTGACGCGCGGAAATTCACTTGGCTCGGCAGCATCACCAGAGATGTCATGCTGTGCATTTCCTGGAACGGCTCGCCGATCCGAAGCTGGCACGACGTCATGGCGAAACAGTTCATTTTTGGCGGTGTGGCGGCGGGGAACGCGCCGGACATCTATGCCAAGCTGTACAATTCGGTCACGGGGGCGAAGATCAAACTCGCCACGGGTTTCCCGGGAACCAATGATATCGCGCTCGCGATGCAGCGGCGCGAAGTGGACGGGCTCTGCGGCATCGCCTGGAGCACGGTAAAGGCGCAACACGGCGACTGGGTGCGCGACAAGAAAATCGACGTGCTCTTGCAGGCAGCCACCAGCAAAGCGCCCGATCTCGCGGATGTGCCGCTTGCTGGCGAATTCCTCCGTACACAGAAGGGGCAGCAGGTGCTGGATTTCGTGTTGGCCAGCCAGATCATGGCGCGGCCATTCGTGGCGCCGCCCGGTATGCCGGCGGATCGCGCGGCTGTCCTGCGCGCGGCCTTCGATGAAACCATGAAGGACCAGGCCTTTCTT
>DATARE010000360.1:0-4115 GCA_036264295.1 Micropepsaceae bacterium
CGCCCGTTCCTTCAGCTGTTCGTCCCGCCGTCCTGTCAGGATCACCACGTGGAGATTCCATCCCCGCCCACGGATCAGTTCGAGGAGATCGAGCCCATTCATGCCAGGCATATGCAGATCGAGCAGTAGGCAGCCATCCGCCGGTTCCGTCACCCGCTCCAGAAAATCGAGTGCCGACACATAATCGGTGACTTCGATGCTGAAGGACTCAAGAACTGCCCGCATGGATTCGCGTACAGCTTCATCGTCATCGATGACATGAACGAGGCGCTGATCGCGGGGCTGCACGGCAGTGTCCATAAGAACGTCCTTGGGAGGAGATTGAAATTATGGCTTCCGTATTAAGCCACATATACGGGTTTATCCTTAGTGGACGGCTCAGAAGGGGCCTGCAGCGCTGGCTTGGCCGCTTTTTTGGGACTATTCCGGGCGGCTTAACGGCAATGCAACGTGAAAGGTTGCCCCGGGCTCGGCTCTCGTCGAGGTCCAGATCCGGCCGCCATGAGCTTCGACGATGGTCTGACAGATCGACAGGCCAATCCCCATGCCCTTTTCTTTGGTGGTGACGAAAGGCTGGAAAAGCCGGCTCAAAATCTCCGGCGGCAAACCCGGTCCGGTGTCCGACAGCGTGAATTCCACAAAATCATTATCGGCGCGCATCGTCTTCAGGATGAGTTCCCGCCGCGCGACGGCCTGCATCGCCTCAATACTGTTGCGGAGCAGATTCAAGAACACTTGGCCCATTTGAACCTTGTCCATGAGAACCGGCGGAATGGTCCGGTCCAGCTGCTTCTTGATCGTGATCCCGGCATCCGAGGTACCGACAAATGCAAGCGCAATGGAATCTTCCACCAAACCATTGAGATCGTGCATCTGGCGGACGGTTTCCCGCTTTTCGACGAATTCGCGCAGCTGACGAATGATCTGGCCCGCACGAGTCGTTTGCTGCGCTGCCTTGTCGACAAATCCCGCAGCACGCACGGTCTGGGGATCGTCTGAAGCCGAAAGCGTTCGCCGCGCTGCGGTCAAATAATTCAGGATCGCCGTCAAGGGCTGGTTCAGCTCGTGCGCCAATGCTGCCGACATCTGGCCCATCGCGGACAATCGCGAGACATGCAGAAGCTCGTCCTGGAGTTCACGATTGCGGCGAGCGGAGGCTTCCCGTTCCGTGAGATCGTGGATGATTCCGACATAGATCGTCTTGTCGTTCAGGATGCCTTCGCCGACCGAAAGATACATCGGAAACGTCGTTCCGTCTTTCCGTTGCCCGTAGACGCTGCGCCCGATGCCGATAATCCGCTTTATCCCCGTTGTACGATGGTACGCGATATAGCCGTCATGCTCACCGCGATAGGGCTCGGGCATTAACATCTTCACGTTCTGGCCGACCACTTCCTCAGGCCGAAATCCGAACAATCTTTCGCAAGCCACGTTGTAGACGTGAACAATTCCATCGCTGTCGATGACGATGATGCCATCAACCGCGGTCTGGATCAGTGTTCGGAAAAGCGCGTCAGATTGCGCCGAAGCAACAGGCATATCTTGCGGACCACGGCTCGATTCGTCGGAAGCTTTGATAGTATTGCAGCAATTGACTGAGATCAAAAGGCCGCGCCGCGCAGGATGTTAGGTGTAAACATCGCCGCGGAGAGAAATATGCTCAAATCTCGCATCTGGGTTCTCATTACGGACGGAAGCTGCGCACGCCTGTGCTCGACCGGCGACGGCACGGTTACGCCGATCAGCCCACTTGGCGATTTTGAAGGCCCGATGGATCACGCGGCCGGGCGCTCGCACATCTGGTACGGTTCAAAATCCGGCTACGGCTTCTTGCCCGTAACGAAGGCGCGCTTCGCCGCCTATGTGGCGCAGCTTTTACAGGAAGCGGCCGCAGAACAAGCCTATGATGGCTTAATCATTGTGGCGACGCCTCAGATCGCGGCCGAACTGGACCAATCGCTCGATCCGAAAACCCGCGCTCTTTTGATCGGAGGTATCGTGCGAGACCTACCCCAACTGGAGCCTGCCAAACCGCCGGTTTGCGTAAGCATTTGGCATTAGGTGCGCCGATGATGAAAACGATTTTGGTGGAATTGACCGGCAGCCAAACGGACGACGCCGTGTTGGAAACCGCCTATCTTGCCGCCCGGCTGTTCGATGCCCGGCTCGAATGCCTGCATGTTGCACCCAATTGGCATCAGATCGCAGCCAGGTCGGCTATTGCGGAAATGGGCGGACCGGTGGTGCCGGAGGATCTCCTTGGCGCCTTCGAAGCGGAAGCAAAAGGCCTGATTTGGCGCGCCCACAGGCACTTCTCCGAATTCTGCAAGCGTCGAAACGTGTCTCAATCCGAAGCACCTTCCGGCAACCATGGCCTATCGGCTGTGTGGCAGGGCATTCCGGACGAATCCGGACATGAACTGCTCACATGGGCGCGCTTTCACGATCTTACTGTGATGGCGCGCCATCATGATGTCGGTGCGCTCGGGTCTTTTATCCTGAAAGCAGGCCGGCCCGTTTTGCTGGCGCCGCAACCGGCGCCGGAGAATTTCGCGCCGACTATTGTGATCGCGTGGAAGGACCGCTCCGAGAGTGCGCGTGCGGTGATGGCCGCGATGCCGTTATTGGCAAAGGCCGACCAAATCATCGCGCTGTGCGTAGAGGACGGTCTGGGAAAGGCTGCGACAATTGCGTCCGCGGAGCGTTTAGCCCGCCAACTCCGGTGGCATGGCCTTAATCTGTGTACCCATTATCTATCCGATGGTGACGAAGATATCGCAGATGCGATCGTCAAATTCGCCCAGGATAGCAAAGCCGACCTGATCGTCTCGGGGGCTTATGGGCATTCACGGCTCACTGAATTCGTTCTTGGCGGCGTCACGCGTGACCTGCTGAAAGAATGCCCACTCCCGCTCTTTCTGTTTCATTAGGAGAAATTCCATGATGCTGCGCAACCTTGCTTTGTCCGCCGCCCTTCTTGCCATCGGTGTTCCAGCCATGGCCGCCCAGACCGGCAATGCCGGCGCAGGACGCCAACTTGTCATGCGATCCTGCTCGAGCTGTCACGCAACCGGGACGGCCACCACGGCTGGCGATGGCGCGCCGCCGCTTTCCTATATCGCCAAGGACAACAAGGAGCGGCCCGCCTGGATACGGGGTTGGCTCATGGACCCCCATCCGCCGATGCCTGGAATCATGCTGTCGCGTCAACAGGTCGCGGACATCATCGCCTATCTGAATTCCTTGCCCGAACACTAGCTGCCCAGGGAGGCTGACCTGTACGTAGTTTACCGGAATTACGTAATCGAACCGATTGGAGCACCGTCTTCCTGCAACATCGCAGGTGCCAATCATGTCAATCACCGAAACGGCGGAACTGGGCGGTTATTCCAAGATGCAGGCCATCGCGTGGTCCCGCACCGCGGAGCAGCGCAAGGCCATTCGTCCCTCCAACGATGTGGATGAATCGCTCAACGCGCTCCAAACCATCGGAACGCAACTGCGCTTCAATCGCAATCAGACGATCTTTAACGAAGGCGATGCGGCGGAATACGCTTACAAATTGAAGAGCGGCGCCGTGCGCCTTTGCAAATACCTGGCCGACGGACGGCGCCAGATCATGCAGTTTCTTTTTCCCGGCGATTTGTTCAGCTTCATGGAGCTGGATGGCCATCATTTGACGGCAGAAGCCGTGAACGATGTGGTTTTGAAGTGCTATCCTCATCGTCAGATCGTTCAGCTCGGTTCTCAAGATCCTCAGTTGGGCATGAGAATGGCGACCCTGATGTCCCAACGCTTGCACGCGATGCACGTCCAGCTCCTGTTGCTCGGACGCCAGACCGCGACAGAGCGCCTTGCCTCGTTTCTTTTGTCGCTGAAAGAGCGTATGGGTGCGGATGAGGACGAGCTTTTCGAAGTTGCCATGTCGCGCCAGGACATCGCGGATTATTTGGGCCTCACGATCGAAACTGTCTGCCGCGTGCTCAGCAAGCTGCGCAAGGCCCGTGTCATAGCAATTCCCAATCTCCATCAGCTTCGGGTTTGCGATATCGATGCGCTGACGGACTTGGCAGAAAGCGGGGAGTGACCATGACGGACACAAAAGCGGCATCGCG
>DATARE010000413.1:0-3614 GCA_036264295.1 Micropepsaceae bacterium
CCCCGTCCGGCAAGGCGCTTGGCGCAATCGCCGCTTCGACCTCGAACTGCCCGGCATAGGGCCTGACGGCCAGCACCCGTGCCGGCACACCCTTGTCGGCGACCCGTACCGAGGCTGGCCGGTATAATATCTCCGCCCATGTTCCTTCCGCCACGGAATTCGTCGGAGTCTGACCGAAAGGTGATGCGGCA
The DNA here is from genome assembly GCA_036264295.1 of Micropepsaceae bacterium. Classification (GTDB taxonomy): domain Bacteria; phylum Pseudomonadota; class Alphaproteobacteria; order Micropepsales; family Micropepsaceae; genus CAIYRG01. Next base: position 192 of record DATARE010000413.1, read on the forward strand.
CGGCCATTTGTGACGCGGGCGTGAAAAATGTTGGCGCCCCCGAACAAGGCCGCGGCTTGGGGATCGGCCGGGCGCCGATAGATTTCGGCAGGCGTTCCGGTCTGCACGATTCGCCCCGAGCGCATGATGGCCACCCGATCGCCCACGCGCATCGCCTCGTCGGGATCATGCGTCACCATCACCACGGCAGCGCCCGCGTCCTTCAGCCGCTTGAGCGTGGCCCCGCGAACATCGTCGCGCAGAGCCGAATCAAGCCCGGAAAAGGGCTCGTCCATCAGCACCACATCCGGCTTGGGCGCGAGCATGCGGGCGAGCGCGACGCGCTGCTGTTCCCCACCCGACATCGTATGGGGAAAGGCATCCTTCAGGTGGAGAAGGCCGACGCGGGAAAGCTCGTCCTCGGCGCGGGCGTCCCGCTCGGCCCGGGGAAGCTTGGCGAGCCCGAAGGCCACGTTCTGTTTGGCGGTCAGATGGGGAAACAGCGCATAATCCTGGAACATCAGACCCACGCGCCGGGTCTCGGGCGGCTCGCGCCGGCCCTCGCCTTCCACCAGGCGCCCGCCGGCGAAAACCAGGCCCGAATCAGGACGCTCGAGCCCGGCCGCGATGCGCAGCGTGGTAGACTTGCCGCAGCCTGAGGGACCGAGCAGGCAAAGAACCTCCCCCCGCTTCACGTCCAGGCTGACGCCGTCCACGGCCATGCGGCCCCCGAAACGGCGGTAAAGCCCCCGCAGGGAAAGACCGTCGACGGGTTCGGCAAATGGTTCGGCCAAATCTCAATCCCTGCGTGGAACGCGGGCCTTTGCGACTGTTTCTCGCGCAATTAGGCGCTAACACCCGTCAATCGCAAGCAATGCTGCGGCCCTGAACCGTTTGTGACAATTTTGAGATGCGGTGAGTTGTGAATCTCCAAAGCCGGAAATCAGGTTAACATGAGGATGCGCAATGACTTGCGCACCCAACCACACCTAAATCCCCGCTGCGCAGCGGGGCTTTTTTTTTGGAGAAAGGCTCAGCCCACTGCTGCCTGTGGTTTACGGCCGAACGATTCGGCCAAATCCCCAAGCCGTTTTTGTACCGTTTCGCCAAGGAGCGCCCGCTTGCTCGGCGGCACCTCCAGCATCACGGAGTCCCTGGTGAGGTTCAGTCTGAGCTTTGGCAGTTCGCCCTCGACCGCACCCGAAAGGCCGAACGCCAGCCTGGCCGCCAGCCCGATCTGTTGCGCCGCGATGGCATCCTCCTCGCCCAGCAGGCCCGCCACCCCCGTCTCTTCCGGAAAATCGTCGTAGCCGGCATAGCGGTAATAGGCGGCGCTGGCCATCACGGCGCGTTCGTGATGGTCCGCGCCCCCGTAGGCGCCGCGAAGCACCTGGATGAAGGCGCCCATGGCGCGGTCGTCAGGATGGCGCCGCCAGCCGATATCGGAGAAGAGACAGGTCGCTTCGCGGATTCTGCGCATCGTGGGCGTTTCCTTGGGAAACAGCGGCGTCATCCAGCGATACAGTTCCTGGGCGTGGCCCGGCAGACGCGATTCGCGCTCGTTCATGTCGCGGGCAAAGGCGATCAGCGGGTCCTTGGAAGCCTCTTCCGGCTTGAGCTTTCGCTGCAGCACCCCCTCGCGCAGGCCGAAGGCCGAAACGACCACCTCCTTGAGCCCGAACCCATGGATCATCTCCTCCATGACCAGCGCGCCGTAAGGCAGCGCTTCAGCGCGGCGTTTGGGCACGCTGCGCATCTTTTCGAGCGATTTGCGCGAGAGCCCCGACACCACGCGGCAGAGTTTCACCGCGCGGCCCGCGGGAATCACGTAATGATGCAAGACGCGCAAGGGATAATTGCGTTCGTCCATATCGACATGGGCGAGCGCGCGCCAAATGCCGCCCACGGCGTACAGCGCCCTGCCACGCAGCGACTTGGCGAAATCGAGTTTGTCGAGTCCCTTCTCGACCGTGTTGCGCGCCTTGTTCAGATTCGCGCCCGCGACATCCATCAGACGCAACGGACCAAAGGGAAGCGTTCCCGCAAGGCCGGTTTTGCCGTCCTTCACCGTCACCATATCCAGGCTGCCACCGCCCAAATCCGCGACCAGGCCGTCGGCATCGGGGATTCCAGCCAAGGTCCCTTCCGCAGCAATGCGCGCCTCTTCCTCACCAGAGAGAATTCGAATGGGGCGGCCCAGCGCCTTTTCCGCGCGGCGGATGAATTCGCGGCCATTGCTCGCATCGCGCGCGGCAGCGGTCGCCACCGCTCCGGTATCGCGCACATTATGGCCATCGCAGATCTCGCGAAACCGCGCCAGGGTTTCGAGCGCGAGCTTCATACCTTCTTCGTCGAGATCGCCGGTCGAAACCATGTTCCGCCCGATGGCGCAGATCGCCTTTTCATTGTGGAGCGCAGCGGCGTAGCGCCACGGACCTTCGTAGATGACCAGGCGCACGGAATTCGAGCCGATATCGACGACGGCGAAGGGCTGATAGCGGCCGCCCCTGCGAATGCTTGACCGTGGCTGAGCGTCAGTGAGGCTCAATCGGACTCCTACAATGGGTCAGGCACCGCGAATCGCGGCAGTGACGTTGGGAGGAGTATCCACTTTCAAAGCCCGTCCGCGACCCGAAAGCGAAGGATTGGTCATGAAATAGGTGTGGGCCGAAAATGCGTCGGGGCGATCGAACAGCGGCGCCCGCGCGTAAGAGCCATCGGCGCGCAAGAACCAGCTCTGCGCCTGGTCCTTCAGATTGGCCACCATGATCTGCGAAAGCACCTGCTGATGCACGGTCGGATTGTCGATCGGCACCATGGCTTCGACGCGGCGGTCGAGATTTCGCGTCATCCAGTCGGCGGAACTGATGAAGAGTTTCGCCTTCGCCGACGGCAGGCCGTATCCCGCCCCGAAACAGACGATGCGGGAATGTTCGAGGAAGCGGCCGACGATACTCTTTACACGGATATTATCGGAAAGACCCACGACGCCCGGGCGAAGGCAGCAGATGCCGCGCACCACCAGATCGATCTGCACCCCGGCCTGGCTCGCGCGATAAAGCGCATCGATAACAACGGGATCGACCAGGCTGTTCATCTTGGCCCAGATCGCCGCCGGCTGGCCGTTCTTGGCGTTGTCGGCCTCGTGCGCGATCAGGCGGAGCAGATCCGCCTTCAGCGTCACCGGCGAGAACGACAGCTTCTCGAGCTTCTCCGGCATGGCGTAGCCGGTGATGAAGTTGAACATCTTGCCGCAGTCGCGCCCCAGCGCCGGGTCGCACGTGAACAGCGACAGGTCGGTATAGATGCGCGCGGTCTGCGGGTGATAGTTGCCGGTGCCGAAATGGCAGTAGGTGCGCAGCGCCTCGCCCTCGCGCCGCACCACGAGCGAGAGTTTCGCGTGGGTCTTGTACTCGACGAAGCCGAAGACGACGTGGACGCCCG
>DATARE010000422.1:0-7736 GCA_036264295.1 Micropepsaceae bacterium
CGGAATGAAAATGGCAAATCGTGCGTGGCGCGTAGCGAATGTGGATGTTTTCCCGATAGCCTTCGCCATTCGCAATTCGCCATTCGCGTGATTCCTCCATGCCCTATCTGTCGCCAGCATTGAATGTGATGATCGCCGCCGCCCGCAAGGCGGCCCGCGCGCTGATCCGCGATTTCGGCGAATTGGAAAATCTTCAGATCTCACGCAAAGGTCCTGCGGATTTCGTTTCCAATGCGGATTCGCGCACCGAGCGCGTGCTGATCGAGGAACTGACGCGCGCCCGCCCCGGTTACGGTTTCCTGGTCGAGGAATCCGGTATCATCGAAGGACGCGACAAGACCCACCGCTTCATCATCGATCCCATCGACGGCACGACCAATTTCCTGCACGGCATTCCGCAATTCTGCATGTCGATTGCGCTGGAACGCGAAGGCGCAATTGTGTCGGGCCTCGTCTTCAACCCGGTCACCGACGAAATGTATGTGGCGGAGAAGGGACACGGCGCCTTTCTCAACGACCGCCGTTTGCGCGTGGCCGCGCGCCAGAATCTGCCCGACATTCTGGTCGCGTCGGGTGCGCCCTTTCTTGGAAAGGACGGACGCGATCAGTTCCTGACCGAATTGGACGCGGTTGTCGCCTCCACCGCGGGGATGCGGCGCTTCGGTTCGGCGGCGCTCGATCTTGCCTGGGTGGCGTCGGGCCGCTTCGATGCGTTCTGGGAACGCAATCTGAAGCCCTGGGATATTGCGGCCGGCCTTCTGCTCGTGCGTGAGGCAGGCGGCGTGGTTTCCGATCTCGATGGGCGCGATCGCATGCTGGAGAACGGCCACATCCTGGCCACCAACGAAGCGCTGCACCGGCAATTAATGGATTTGCTGCACGGCAAGTCCTGACGCGAGCCCGGTCTCCGTCATGAAGAATTCCCAGATCGCGGACGGCGCGTCCAAATCCTTGGTCTGCGCACCCACCACATTCGGAAAACGGTAATAGGGCTGGGGCACGACATGGCCGCCGCCATGGATCGTGTACAGAACGACGCTCGGCTTTTCCGGCGCGGTCCATGACATCCGTTCCACCCAGGTGTTGTCGGAATCGTTCTGATGCGGCAACCGCGCGGTCTGCGGCGAATCGGCAAGACCGTTCAGCATCGCGAAATATTGCACCGTCTGATCGGTGGAAAGCACGCGGCCGCGGCTCGTGCCGCGCGCATTGGTGCCGCCATTGTAAGGGTTCACCGGATCGGCCGTGCCGTTGATCACCATCACCGGCCGCGGCGCCGGCATGGGCTTACAATCCATATTGTCTGACGCGGGCAGATTGGCCGATATCGCGGCAATGCCGGCGAAGGCATTCGGCCGTTCCAGGATCAGCCGGAACGCCAGCGCGCCGCCATTGGAATGGCCGACAGCGAAGACATGTTTCGGATCGATATGATGGCGCGCGATTTCCTGCGCGATCATCGCATCGACGAAACCGACATCGTCGATGCCGCGCCGTTCGCGCGTATCGTTCTGCATCTTGCGGCAGCCGTTCCAGGAGCGCCCCACGCCGTCGGGATAGGCCACCAGAAACCCATAGCGGTCGGCCAGCAACTCGAACTCGCCGCCGGTTCCTTCTCGGGCTTCTCCGCCGTCGCCGCCTCCGCCGTGAAAGACGAACAGCAGAGGCGCGCCGGGTTTGAGGTCGCGCGGCTCATAAAGGAAAAACGAGCGCTGGCGCCCGCCGATCATACCGGCGCTGCGGGTGAAACTGCCGGTGGTTGCGGGATATTTCGCGGGCGATGTGGGCGCGAGCACGATTGCTGCACCGGTGGGGACGGCGGTGAAGGCCAGCATAAGCGCTGCCACGCTGAAGGGCTTCCATGGGTGCATCGGCATCTCCGCTTCTGCGGGACGATGGCGGAGCATAGCGCAAGCCGCACCGGGCGGCACGCAGCGTCAGATTTTTTCGAGCGTCAGGGGATCCGGTTCGCCGCCGAAATATTTCCTGAGCGCGTCTGCGAAAATTTTGCTGTCGGGCGCGGCGCGGGAAAACAGCGTCATGGAGGAGCGAAACTTCAGCCAATCCGGATAGCCGAAAATCTCCTCGGCGGTGCGGTTCTCAATGCGCGTCACAGTCTCAGTGCATTCGCGCAAGCGCGGCCCCAGAATGGGATGCGCCAGATAGGCATGCGCTTCGTCCAGGGACGAGATGGCAAATTTTTGCGCCGTTTCGCTGTGGCCCAGCCCGGCGATCTGCGGAAAAATGAACCACATCCAATGGCCGGTTTTACGGCCCCGGATAAGCTCGGCCCGCGCGTCCTCGAACACCCCATCCTGGGCATCCAAGAAGCGCCGAAGATTGTACGGGTCGCTCACGCAAAGCACTCTAAAGAAAAGGGTCAGCTCGCCAAGGCGCGGGCTTCGTCGAATTGCAGCGAGGCCAGCCGGGCATACAGCCCCCCGCGCGCAACAAGTTCCGCGTGGCTGCCTTCGGCGATAATCCGCCCCTGATCCATCACGATGATGCGTTTCAGCCGCTGGATCGTGGCGAGCCGGTGCGCGATCACGATGGTGGTGCGCCCGGTCATCAAATTGGCGAGCCCTTGCTGCACCAGCCGTTCGTTTTCGGCGTCGAGCGCGCTGGTTGCCTCGTCCAGCAACAAGAGCGGCGCATTGCGCAGGATGGCGCGCGCAATCGCGACGCGCTGGCGCTGACCACCGGACAGTGTGACACCGCGCTCGCCGAGCATCGCCCCATAACCGTTCGGCAGGCGCCGGATGAATTCGTCCGCCGCGGCCGCAACCGCTGCCTCGCGAATCTCCGCATCGCTGGCATCGGGCCGCCCGTAGCGGATATTGTCCGCGATGCTGCCGGCAAAGATCGCCGGCTCCTGCGCCACCAATGCGATATTGCGGCGAAGCGCGCGCGGATCGGCTTCGGCAATATTGACGCCGTCGAACAGAATGCGTCCTTCCTGCGGATCGAAGAACCGCAGCAGCAATTGGAACATGGTCGATTTGCCGGCCCCCGAGGGGCCCACCAGAGCCACCGCCTCGCCGGGCGAAATCGCAAACCCGACATTGTGCAGCGCCTTGTGATCGGGCCGCGCCGGATAGCGAAAGGTGACATTCTCGAAGGCAATCGCGCCCTTGGCCGGCTGCGGCAAAGCCTTCGGATGCTCGGGCGCCTTCACTTCCGGCTCGGTGGTGATGATTTCCATCAGCCGCTCGGTCGCACCCGAAGCGCGCTGCACATCGCCCCAGGTTTCGCTGACCGCGCCCATGCCGGTGGCGAGAAACACCGCATACAGAATGAATTGACTGAGCATGCCGCCGGTCATGCGCCCGGCCAGCACATCGGACGCCCCGACCCACAGCACGATGACGATGCCTGCGCCCACCAGAAAGATCACCAGCGCCGTCATCACCGCGCGCATCTTGGTGCGCAGAATCGCGGCATCGAAAGATGCCTCCACCGCCGCCGCGAAATCGGCGCGGTCGACATCTTCATGGGTGAAGGCCTGCACCGTCTGCACAGCGTTCAGCGCCTCGCTCGCATAGGCGGAGGTGTCAGCAATGCGATCCTGCGATTCGCGGCTGAGCTTGCGCACGCGGCGGCCGAACAGGATGATCGGCGCCACCACCAAGGGCACGCCGATTAGGCAAAGCCCGGTCAACTTCGCGCTTGTCACGAACATCATGGCGAGGCTGCCCAGCGCCATCACCAGATTGCGAAGCGCCAGAGACGCCGATGAACCGATCACCGTCTGGACCAACGTGGTGTCGGCGGTCAGCCGCGACAGCACTTCGCCCGTTCGCGTGGTCTCGAAGAAATGCGGCGACAGCGACAGCACATGGCTGAAGATTTTTGCGCGAACGTCGGCGACCACACGCTCGCCCACCCAGGTCACGAGATAGAATCGCGTCGCCGCCGCCACGCCCATGATTCCGGCCACCGCGATCAGCGCGATGAAATAGCGCCCGATGTTGGCGGCGTCCTGCTGCGAGAAACCATGGTCGATCACGCCCCTGACCGCCGCCGGCAGCACGAGCGTTGCCAGCGATGCCACGACCAGCGCGGTTCCCGCCGCCGCGATCATGCCGCGATAGGGCATGATGAAAGGTTTCAGCGCCCGCAGCGGTGCGAGTTTCTTGGTCGAAGGGCGGGCCCCCATCTGCCGCAGCAGGGCCTCGTCGTGCTGGGAATTTCGTGCCATGCCGGTCCTATAGCCCAATGGGCGTGCCAGGCGAAGCGCAAGTCAGGACAATTTGTCACCGCAGCCTTGCGCGAACCGTCCCGCGCTCGTGCTAGAACGTTCCCCTATAGAACAGAGTGCCGCCGGCTTCGGGGATTTCCCGCCCCAAGCCGCTCCATCGGCCGAGAGAGCCTATGTCCAGCACGCCTTTGCCGCATACGCGCCGCCCCTTGGTACTCGGCTGCGTCATGCTCGCGCTCTTCATCGCGGCCATCGAGGCAACCATCGTGGCCACGGCCATGCCCCAGATCGTCGGCAAGCTGGGCGGTTTTGCGCTTTATTCCTGGGTGTTCGCCGCATTCCTTCTGACCCAGACCGCGACCACGGTGCTGTTCGGCAAATTGTCCGACATCTATGGCCGCAAGCCGGTGATGATCGGCGGCATCCTGATCTTCCTGGTGGGTTCGCTCTTTTGCGGCTTTGCCTGGTCCATGCCGTCGATGATCGTGTTCCGGCTGATCCAGGGGCTGGGGGCCGGTTCCATGCAGCCCGTCGCCATCACCATTGCGGGCGATATCTATTCCCCGCGCGAAAGGTTGAAGATCCAGGGCTGGCTTTCCGCGGTGTGGGCGATTGCCGCGATTGCCGGTCCCATCGCGGGCGGGCTGATCGTGCAGCGCTTCAATTGGGCCTGGGTGTTCTGGGTGAACATTCCCATCGGAATCATCACCATCATCGGCTTCGTGCTGTTCATGCACGAAGATATCAAAAAGAAGACGCACGCCATCGATTATCCCGGTGCTGTGCTGTTTTCGATTTCCGTCACTGCGTTGCTGGTGGCGTTGACGCAAGGTGCGACATTGAGCTGGGCAGAGATCGGCGGCTTGCTCGCCATTTTCGCCGTGGCCAGCCTGCTGTTCCTGCTGCAGGAAAAGCGCGCCGCGGAACCGATGATGGCGCTCGATCTTTGGGGCATGCGGCTGGTGGCGACGGCCAATGCGTCATTGCTGCTGGGCACGATGACGTTGATCGGCGTGACGTCCTATCTGCCCGTCTACATTCAGGCGGTGCAGGAACGCCCTGCCATCCTTGCCGGCATCCCCCTGACCGCAATGCTGTTCGCCTGGCCGCTGGCATCGGCGGTCTCGGGCCGCATCCTTCGGCGTTTCTCGATGCGCACCACGCTGCGATTTGGCGCCATGCTGATTCCGATTGGCGCAGTGTTCCTGCTTTTCATCACACCGCAAAGCCATCCGCTGTTTGCCGGCGTGGGGCCCTTCATCATGGGGTTCGGCATGGGCCTCTTGAACATCACTTCCATGGTGATGATCCAGGGCAGCGTCGAATGGAGCAAACGCGGCAGCGCCACCGCCTCGCTCATTTTCTCCCGCACGCTCGGCAACACCTTCGGCGTTACCGCTTTGGGCGCCATGTTGAATTTCGGCGTCGTGCTGTTTGCAAGCCAACATGGGGCGCGGATGAGCACGGCTGAAATCCATGCGCTTCTGGGCAGCATCGGCAATGTTCTGGGCGGCGGCGCGGAGCCCAATCTGCGCGCCGCGCTGGATTCCTCGCTGCGGCTGACCTTTTGGGGCATGGTCGCGTTTGCGCTTTTCGCCGCTGCGTTTGCGATGATGATACCGGTGCGCGAGCTCGAGACGCTTTCCGGCCACACCAGCGAGGCCACGACAGCGCCGCCGCCTCTCGAGACCGAAGGCGAAGCGCTTCCGGGATAAAAAAGGCCCCACCGTTTCCGGTGAGGCCTTTTTTTCTCTGAGCTGAAAAAGCGCTTAAACTCATTATGTATTGAGTTTATTCACTGCTCGAAAAACAAACTCACCATGGCAGGGCTTGCCCCTGCCATCCAGCGAGCCCGCGTCTGCGGGCTCAAAGGAATCATCGGCTCGCAGACGCTCGCCCGCTGGGTGGCCAGCTCGGTGGCCGGCCATGGTGAGAGTTTGAGTCTACCTTACCCTAAAAGACTCTAAACCAATTGCGCCTTGGGCATGCCGAGGAACGCATTGGCCACGTGCCAATAAAGCTGCCGGTTCAGGCCGAGCGTCAGCGAATGCGCAAGACCCGGCAGAATCGAAAGCTGACGGTCCGGATTCGGCAATTGGCCGTAGAAATCCAGAATGTCCGCTTCCGTGGCGATACCGTCATATTGCCCGCGCGCCAGCAGCACCGGGCATTTCACCAGCTTGGCTTCGATGATCGGCAGCTTCGCCGTCATGTCGAGATAGGTGCCGGTGGGAACCGAATCGCCGAAGCGAAGCTCGGACGCCACCATGGCGGCGGCGACGCGATTGTCCGAGGTGCCGGGCTTGTCGCGGGTGAAGATGGATTCGATCATCTCCTTGGGGCGCGGGCGGCGATTGTGCGTGCGATAGAATTCGACGTTCTTGGCGCGCTCGGTCAGCGTCGGCGAGTCCTTGCCGGTATAGGTGTAGGCGCCGAGCAGCGCACGATCCATGCGCTCCGGATGGGCGGCGGCAAAGGCGGCGACGCGCAGCGCGCCCGAGGATTCGCCCATGAAATGGAATTTCTGCTGGCCGGTTTCCTGCGCGATCAGAGGCACGGCGGCTTCCAGATCGGCGACGCCGCTCTTGATGTCGGAATTGCCGCTGGTGACGTCCGATTTGCCATAGCCTTCGAAATCGATGGCCCAGACGTCATAACCAAAGCGTGAAAACACGCTCATCATGTTGTATTCGCCGGCGCCCGGAACGGTCAGATCCCAGCTCGACAGCGCGCCGATGGACGAGCCATGCACCATCACCAGCACCGGCAGAGGTGCCGCACCGGCAACGGGCTCCTTCGCGCGGCGGCGATAAAGCTGCAGCTTCACGTCGCCTTTCTTGGCCGTATATTCCTTGTTGAAGAAGCCCTGAACGCCAAACGCGCCACTGGCCGTCGCCGCACGCGCGGCGAGCGAAGGCATCGCGGCGGCAGCGGCGGCGAGTCCGATGCCCGAAAGCACCTTGCGGCGGCTCGGACTGTTGTCGGCGGTCAGTTGATCGGATTCGGGGTGCATTCGGGTTCCCTCCTGGATGGATCGCCGCTGCGGGCGCGCTGCGGGGGAGTTTACGTGGCCCGGCGGCTCGCGCCAATCCCCCCGAAAACAAAGGGGGCGCGCAGACGTGCACGCCCCCTGTCAAACGGAAATTATTGGACCTGCGGCCCCAAGGATGCCCGATTGATGATCTCGATGCGGGTGCCCCAGGGATCGGTGATGTAGGTGATGGTGTTGCCGTTGCCGCCCTTGCGAACCGGCTCGTCGAGCTTGACGCCTTCCGCGGTGATTTTGCTGATGAACGCCGGGTGGTCCTTCACGTCGAAGCCGATGTGATCGAGGACATGGCCGCGGGTCGCCGCCTGCTTGCTGTCAGCCTTGGCGAAGCGGAGCTGCACGCCGGGAATATCCACCACTGCGCCGCCATTGCGGGTGCCGGCCTTGCCGCCGAACGTCTTCACATACCAGGCCTGCGCTTTGGGGATTTCCGCTTCCGGCAGGAAGAAATGAATATGCTCGTTGCGGATGGGCACGGTCTGCGTCTTG
>DATARE010000096.1:0-1958 GCA_036264295.1 Micropepsaceae bacterium
TCAAACGCTCGCCTGCGATCGCTTTAGGTTTGGCTGCTCCTCGGCTCTGTCTGTTCGCGGCCACCTACGCGGAGACACGCTCTCGATTCTTGCCGGTTTCGGCGTGGGCATCGGGCTGGATAACGCCGCAAGACACGATCAGCCTGACCGCCTCGTCCGGGCTGATAGGGAGTTCAATGACATCGCGCGACGGTAGAAAGAAGTAAAATCCAGTTGTCGGATTGGGGGTGCAGGGCAGAAAAACTGAAATATGTTCCTCATTTGAAAGATGCCCGGCGATGATTGCGCCAGGCGGCGTACAAATGAACACCAGGGACCATTGACCTTCGCCCGGGTACTCGATCAACCCCACCTTGCGGAACGTCGCGCCGGATTCGGAAAACGCGGTTTGGAAGACCTGTTTCGCGCTTTTATAGATCGAACGGACGATCGGCATGCGAGCGAGCGTCGCCTCCCCGAGCCTGATGAGACTCCGGCCCGCCAGGTTGGCGGCAAGAAAGCCCAAAAGCGTGAGCCCAAGAAATGCGAAAACCACACCGAGTCCCGGCAATTGGAACGGCAAATAATTATCCGGCCAAAACCGCACCGGGACGAGGCGCTTCACCCAATTGTCGATGGTATCGATGAACCACCAGACGATGTAGGCGGTCGTCGCGAGCGGACCGGCGACGATGACCCCGGCGAGGAACCAATTGCGAATGCGTCCGCCGAGCCCAGGGCCTTTGAGGCTGACGGCCGGGCTCGTGCCTTGCGACGGAGGTAGCTTATCTGGCGGCATCTTCGTCATGGTTCGCCCCGCGGCAGAAGACCGTTTATCAGGTCCCGCTACGTCGCGGCGCAAAAAAATTCGCGGCATCTCAAAAATGCGCCCGCGCCAAAATATTTTCACTTTTTTGCCTCCTTGGAGACATTTTGCCTAATTGTGCGTGACATTGCCTTTGACGTGAGCTAGGGTTTCGTTCTGAGCCGTTCAAGGTCGAAGCCGTAATAAGTTCGGCGCAGTAGTCCAAGTCTTGGGAGGACGCCTGTTCTATCGCCCCAACACCACAATGTGGTGTAGTCTTCGTAAAGAAGGTAAGGCCGAAGAACCGGTTATGGACAGGACTCCAAGGGGCGGAGATACGCAAAGTATCTTCGCCCCTTTTTTACGCAAAGACCGATTTTACACAAACGCCGCGCGAGAGCGCGAGAGCGCTTTAGTCGGGCTTCTTAACGCCGCCGGATTCCGGCGCCGGCTCGGCGCCGGATGGCGCGGCTTGGTCCTGGCCGCGCTTCAACGGAACGGCGCCGCCTTGCCGCTTATCGCGGAGGGTGCCATCCGGCTTATAAAGGGCCTCGGCCTCGTCGCTCATTTCGAGGCACGTCAAGAGTTCCACATAGCTTGGCACAGGCGCGGCGCCTTGGGCGACGCAATCCTTGCGGTCGCCGGGCTTAAATTTCGCCCATTTTCGCGCGAGGTCCGCGCGCGCGTCGTTCTCGTCTTTCATGCAGCCTCGATAAGCGAGATTCTTGTCGTCGCCGGTATAGGCTCGCGCTTCCTGGCATGAGCGGGCAACGTCGAAGCTCGGCACTCCATCCGGCTTTGCCGATGCGAGATCCGGCAGGACCAAAAGAGCAATCCAAATTAGCCCGGCGGCGACACCTTGCATGCGATTCTCCTCGATGAGCCAGTGTGACCCCGGATGGCGCGGCGCGCAAGAGGGAACGGCTCCCCCCTGCTTGAGCCGTTTAACCTCCGGCCGCCGCAAAAGGAAAATCGCGGCATTTGCATCGGCGAATGAATAGGTTCAAACTTTGTGCCAAGCGAGAGCTGTGGCGGGCGAAGCCGGCCCAGCGCTGGCCACGGCGCGGCCCGTGGTCATGATTGCTTCAAGTTGTTCTCGCATGGTTCTGCAAATGCTCCAGGAAATGGCCGCCAGCGGGGAGGCGGCTCATAATTTGCGGGGACGGTATGGCGG
>DATARE010000025.1:0-5073 GCA_036264295.1 Micropepsaceae bacterium
AATTCGCTCAACCGGCCGGAGACGCTCTGCTCCCGGCTGCCCGCTGCCAATAGAAGGAAAGGGAAAAGCGCCCTGAGCCGTTTAAGGATTTCCATGGTGACCGTCTCGACCGATTTTCTGCCGTATTCCGGAAGGCGACCCGGACCATGCCGGGTCCGGGTCCAGGGTGTCTGCAAGCGGGGGCAGGAATAACATTCCGTTACGAAACAGCGCAGCATTTCACGTGCGGCTGGTTAATCTGCACAGGGCGCATGCTTAACTCGGGCCGTGCCTATGCCGAGGTGGTGTCGATATCATCCGGCGCGATGCCGTGCATGTACCACGAAAACACAACACCGCAGAGAATCGCGAACAGGACGATGGTGTAGAACGCCACGACGCCCCCGATGCTGACATAGCGGATCCGGGTGCCGAAGCCCTGCGCGATATGGGTGCTCATAGCGATGCCATCGACATTCGCACTTTTGCTCTTCTTCTCGAGGTCGAGGAGTGCCGCCACGGCGCCCATCAGCATGCGATTGTAGTACAGCAAATCCAGGCACCAGATTGCGATCCAGAAAAGCGCCAGAGCCAGGAAAATGAAACTGGCGACCAACCATGCGGTGGAAAAATCGCCATTGTTTTCCTTGGTGAGAATTCCGACCAAGGTCGAGAAGGCGGCAATTCCCGCGAGCGCCTGCGTGCGCAGCCGCATCAAAAGATCGTTGAAATGCATCGCTATATCTTCGTATTTCGCCCAAAGCGACTGAACGTCGATTTTGTATTCGACGGGTATGGGCGGCAGCGGCGATGGGTCAGACATCGGATTACCGTCAGGGGCGGAATCGACTCCGCCGAATCATCACCATATTACTAGCCGAAATGGTGGTGTTGAGGTGCACTAATGCACTTTAAATCAGGAGCCGGTGGCGCCGAGGTCCCGCTGCTTTTCCATGAATTCGTCGCGGCCGATTTCGCCGCGTGCATAGCGTTCTTCCAAAATGGACATCGGCGGAATGCCGGGAGCTTTCCGGGAGGAATATTCTGTTCCGTCAAGCCGCGGACGCATAAAGCGTTGCAACGCAATGACACCCAGCGCGTTCAGGACCAGCCAGAACACGATAAATCCCGTGAAATGCCAAATCCACCAAATGCCGTGACCAAACATTCCGTACACAGACGAACCGTGCCACCACCACATCATGTCTTGCTCCGCTCCGGCCGCCCGATCTCAGTGAAACAGGAATACCGGAAGATCGACGCCTTCGAGGATCCGCTGCGTAAATCCGCCGAAGACGAACTCCCGCAGACGGCTGTGCCCATATCCGCCCATCACCAGAAGATCGGCATTAAGCTCCGCGGCGGTCTCCAGGATTGCGTTGGGGATGGAACGGCCCGCGGGTATAACGAAATGGCCCTTCACGTTCAATCCGTGCCAGCGCAATTGTCCCAGCACATTTTCTGAGCAGTCGAGGCATTGCGTGACTTGGCTGTCGCTTTCATTGGCGCTCAGAACTTCGATGCGTTCGGCTTTGGCCAGCAGTGGCATGGAAGCGGTCAAGGCACGCGCGGCTTCGGCGCTGTCCTTCCAGGCAATGGCGATGGTTTTGATCGGCGTTTGCCGCGGCTTTTCCGGGGCGAGGACAACCGGACGCCCGCTGCCGATCACGACATTTCCCAATAGCTCTGCCGGTGGGCGTCCGGCGCGCTCCCGCCCTCCGCTCAGCACAACCGCGTCGTAAAACCTGGCGGCTTCCGTGATGCGGTCCCACTCGTCCGCAGCCTTGTCTTCTTGCCAGCTCACGCTAACGCCGCCCGGTCCCGGAGGCGTATCGGCATACGGCAAGTCCGCGGTTTTGCAGAATTCGGTCATGCTGGCGCGCGCGCGTTTGGTCCGGTCCCGGCTTTGCTGTTCGATGGTATCGAGCATATCGGCGAGAAGAGAGGTCATGCCCATCGCCGTATCGAACGGCATGGCCTGGGCGATCAAAGCGGCGGGGTCGGGAACGATTCGAAGGCATTCGATATGCCCGCCAAAGGGGCGCACTAAGGAAAGCGCTGTGGCGAGCACGGACTGATCGCCGTCCGATCCGGTGAGGTGAGCAAGCACGGTCTTGAACATGGAATGACTCTCTTGGTCAACGGAGCGCACGCACACCATGATCGATTGGACATGGTTTGGCTTTGAGCCAGATCAACCCTCGTTCCGGGTTTTGCCGGGTTTTCGGAAGAGATTCGTCACACAGCCTGTGGCGCACGAATCCATGTTGCCCGCAACACGCCGGGCGACGGCGTCGGAGCAACGGCAAAGCCAAGCTTGCCGCAAAGCCCGAGCATGGGAAGGTTCTCCGCCAGCACGTCGCCGAACAGCCTGGAAATGCCCCGCTTCTGCGCATAGCCGACCAGACAGTTCAACAGGAGGCGCCCCAGGCCGCGGCGGTGGAGATCGCTTCTTACAGCAATAGCGAATTCCGCCTGGACATTGTCCGGGTCGGCGGCCAGCCGAACCACGCCGAGCAGACGGCCGGGGTCATCCTCGGAATGGGCCACAAAGGCCATTTCCCGGTCGTAGTCGATTTGGGTAAAGCGGGCGAGGGCGGCATCGCCAAGCCCCTTCGCAGGCGTGAGGAAGCGCATGCGCATCTCCTCCGGCGACAGATCGCCGGCAAATCGGGCGAGCATCGCCGCATCCTCCGGTTTGATGGGGCGCAGCCGGATCGCACCGAGCGTGCCGAGGGAAACACGGCATTCAAGCTCTTTCGGATAGGGGCGGATCGCCAGACGGCCGACACTGTCCGCTTCGCTTTGGGCGATGCGAATGCGCGCGTCCACCGCGATGACGCCATGCGCATCCGCAAGAAGCGGATTGAGATCGAGTTCGACAATGTTTTCCAGATCGCACACGAGCTGAGACAGCTTGACGAGCGTCAATGCAATATCCTCGAGCGCCGCTCTTGGCCGATCCCGATAACCCTGCAATTGGCGGAAGATCCGGGTTTGCCCCATCAGGTCTTGCGCCAAAGTCAGATTGAGCGGCGGCAACGCAAGCGCGCGGTCGGCGATGATTTCTGCGGCCGTGCCGCCATGGCCGAACAGAAGTACGGGACCGAATTGCCGATCGACGCTCATCCCGGCAATCAGTTCGTAGGCACCGGGGCGCCGGATCATCTCTTGCACGAAAAATCCCTGCAATCGCGCGGCGGGCGCTGCCGCAGCGACACGCCTCAGCATGGCCTCGGCGGCATTGCGCACCGCGTCTGCGTCCTTCAGATCAAGTGCGACACCGCCGACATCGGATTTGTGGGTGATATCGGGCGAATAGATTTTCAGCGCCACCGGAGCGCCGTAGGTCTCGGCAAGGCGCGCGGCCTCCTCGGGATTTGCCGCCACGCCGGCGCGCGGAACGGCAATGCCGTAGCATCTGAGAACCGCGCCGACATCGGCCGCGTTGAGCCAGGATTCGCCTGCCGTCAGGGCGCGCGCGACGATCTGGCGTGCAGATGACTCATCGGACGTGAATTCCGTCGCCAGAGACGGGGTTGTTTCCAGGATGGCTCGTTGACCTTTGTGATAACGCACCAAATGCATGAAGCCCCGGATCGCCGCCGTGGGCGTGTCGTAATTCGGCAGCCCCGCCTGATCGAATGCCGCTCTTGCCGTCACGGCACTTTGCGTCCCAAGCCAGTTGGTCAGCACCGGCTGTGTCGCGGACGACGCGACGCGGGTCACCGCAATTGCTGCGTCGGCGCTGGACGCAATCGCGGTCGGGCAATTGATCACCAGAACCGCATTGGTTTCCGAGGCGGCGAGCAAGATGCCGAGCGCGTCGCAATAGCGCGCAGGCGGGGCATCGCCGATGATGTCGACGGGATTGCCGTGCGACCAGGTCGGCGGCAGCGCCGCATCCAGCTTCGCAATGGTTTGCGCCGACAAATCGGTCAAGCGTCCGCCGCAATCCAAAAGCGCATCGGTGGCGAGCACGCCGGGACCACCGCCATTGGTCAGGATCACAAGATCGTCGCCCGAGAAATTGCGCGCCCTGGCCAGCGTCTCCACCGCATCGAACAATTCATCGAGATCCTGCACGCGCAAAATACCGGTGCGCCGGAAGACGGCCGCATACACCGCATCGCTGCCGGCAAGCGCGCCGGTGTGCGAGGTCGCAGCCTTCGCGGCCGCCTGATGCCGCCCGGCCTTGATGGCAATCACCGGCTTCATGCGCGCCGCGGCCCGGGCGGCGGAGATGAATTTCCGGGGATGGGTCACCGCTTCGATGTAGAGAAGAATGGCGCTGGTCGCGGGGTCGGTGGCCAGATAATCCAGCATGTCGCCAAAATCGACGTCGGCCATGTCGCCCAGCGACGCCAGATAGGAGAAGCCGATGCTGCGCGCATTGGCCCAATCCAGCACCGTCGTCAGCATTGCGCCCGATTGTGCGATCAAGGCAATTCCGCCCTTTTTGGCACTTCCAGGCGCAAAGGACGCGTTCAGCCCGGCCGGGGTCGAAAGGACACCCAGACAATTGGGGCCGATAATGCGCAACAGATGGGGTTGCGCGGCGGCAAGGATCGCCTGTTGCAGCCGGTGCCCTTCATCGCTGCCCAGTTCACCAAACCCGGCGGTGATGACGACGGCCCCTTTGGTGCCGCGTGCTGCCAAATCCGAGATCAATTGAGGAACGGTCCGGGGCGGGGTGCAGATCACCGCGAGATCGGGGGTGAACGGCAGGCTTTGCACGTCGGGATAAACGGGCCTGCCAGCGATGATTTTGTGTTTCGGGTTGACCGGCGCGATGGGGCCTTGAAAGCCGCCGGCGAGAAGGTTCTGCAGGGTGACCAGGCCGGCCGAGCAGGGACGGTCGCTTGCCCCGATAAGCGCAACGGAGCGCGGCCGGAAGATGGCGTCCAAATTGCGGATCGACATGGTCTACGGTTCCTGATCCTACCGCGCTCTCGACTTGTCCGGAATGCGAGAGGGGATACGCAGACTCGCCGGTCTTGGCCTTCGGCGTCAGGCGTTGAAGGCCTGCTCCAGCATCTGGATAAGGGTCGTTTCCTCGACGGGCTTATCGAGAAAAGCGATCACACCCGCCCG
>DATARE010000030.1:0-5949 GCA_036264295.1 Micropepsaceae bacterium
GGTGCCGCCGGTGTTGTGGGTCGATTGATACGGCACCACCGTGAAATTCCGCGGGCGCGGCCGCACTTCGTAAGATGCCGGGTTCATCGCCTTGATCGCGACTTCGAGCTTCGAAAGCAGGTAGCGCGACATCTTGTGATCGTTGTCGGTGCCGTTATAGGTCATGCGCAGCAGCGGCCGGCCGATCGAATCCTTATAGGTCGGATCGAGATCGAGATAATTCGCATGGTTCGCATAGACCGAGCCTTGCGTGTTGAAATCGACCATTCCGTAGTACCACTGGACGGTCGCCTTCTTCCACTCCGCACCCCAGGACGGCGTGCCCTCCGGCACATCGCGGCCCGCGATCGGCGGGGCGGAGCCGCTGCCGCCGACGATGTAGCCGCCGCCGAAAAAGCCCAATCCAGAATGGTCGAAATTCTCGCCGTTGAAATCGTCGAACGCCATGCGGTCGCCGGGCGAGCCCATGAAGGGGTTGAGAATCTTGTCCGAGAAGAAGGCTTTGCCGTTGGCTTCGAACTGATAGCAGTAATTTTTTCCGACGAGGCCTTTTCCGGTCTTCGGATCATAGGGTTCGCCGATTCCCGAATAGAGCATCATATGCGTGTTGCCCATGACGAAGGCCGACAGGATCACCATGCCCGCCGGCTGTTCATATTCCTCGCCGGTCTTCATATCGATATAGCTGACGCCGGTGACCTTTTTGGCCTGCTTGTCGTAATTGATCTTCGACACGAAGGCGCGCGTCTTCAGCGTGTATTTCGGATCGCGGCGCAACACCGGCATCACATTCGTCGCCGATGTGGCTTTGGCGTTCGCCTCGCAGGAGGTGCGCCCGCAAAAGCCGCAATATTCGCACTGGCCCATCGTTACGCCGTAGATGTTCGTATAGGGCTTGGACGGCGCGGAGAACGGCACCGGGAAGGGATGATATCCCACCTTCTTCGCGGCTTCCGCGAACAATAATCCGCCTGCGGAGGTTTTCAGCGGCGCATTGGGATATTCGTTTTGGCGCGGCCCTTCGAAGACGTTGCCGCCGTCGATCTTCTGGCCTTTGAGATTGCCGGCCTTGCCGGACACGCCGCAGAGCTTGTCGAACTTGTCGAAATAGGGTTCGAGCTCGTCATAGCTGACCGGCCAATCGGCAATGGTCATGTCGGCGGGAATGGCCTTGGCGCCGTATTTCTGCGTGATCTCGCTGCGAATGCGGAAATCCGCCGGCAGGAAGCGCCAATGCAAGCCACCCCAATGGTTGGTAGTGCCGCCCACGCCTTCGCCGGGCAGGAACGCGCCCCAGCGCCGGATCGGCAATGCGCTTTGGTCGGAACTGTTGCGGAAGGTGACGGTGTCGACCGAATTGTCGATCATCAGTTCCTTTCGCGTGTTGTATTTCAGCTCGTCGCGGATGCGCGGCAGCACGTTTTCCTGCTCCGGCCGGTGGTCGGGCCCGCGCTCCAGGCCCACCACGGTCAAACCGGCCATGGTCAATTCCTTGGCCATCATCACGCCGGTCAGGCCCTGACCGATTACGACCGCGTCGACTTCCTTCAGTTTCGTGACCATTGGCGCATCCCCTCAGCTGAAGTCCGCAATCGATTGCGGTTCGGCGACGACATATTTCTTGTTGCGGTATTCGTCGATCTTTTCGGCATAGATGGCCGGCAGACCCGGGAATCCCAGCATGCGCCACGATGCCTTGTTCTTGTTGCCGCCATAGATGGGATCGGAGAAGAACCCTTCCATGTTGATGGCAAGAAGCGCGTTGAAGAACTGCTTGGAATCGAAGCCGTCGAATTCGGCGGTGCCTTTTTGCATGGCGGTCAGCGCTTCGTTGCGCTTGGCCTGCTCCAGCCGGTCGAAGGTGTTGCCATAGGTCTTGACGCACCAATCATTCGCCGCGATGACGCCCGAAACGAAGAACTGATGCGGCGTCAACGACAGCTGATAGCCCTGCTCGGGCGTGCCTTTTACGAACGGCCCGGCGCGGTACATCCTGGCGCCGCCGCCATAGGCGCTGGCGAGCTGGCGGTCGATGAACACCGGCACGCCGCATTCGCTGCCCGATGGCGACAGCTCGTCCTTGGGAATGATCGTATCCGCGGCGGCCGAGAAGAACGCCGCCTCCTGCTGGGTGAGGACCTGCCAGGTTTCCGCGGCGGGGGCTTCGGCTGCCGAGGCGGCCGCCGTTTTGACTTCGGGGGTACAGGCGGCCAGCCCGGTCGCGACGGCCGCACCGGTGGCCCCGGCCGCACCCGCGGCCTTGAGGAAATCGCGCCGTGGAAGTTTGACGTCTGACATGGGTGCCTCCCGTATGCGCCGGATGGGGTTCGGCCCGGCCTTTGGCTTCGCAGAAGCCTTCGCGGGGCGGAGATTAATCTGAATCCGCGATAGGAGCGAGAGCCGGATGGTGCCGGGGTTTGGGTTTGCGCTAGAACATGGCCGTGACGTCGAGGATGGCTCATGCGCCCGCAGGTTTTTCGGTTTTCCGCTGTCAGTCTTGGGATTCTTCTGGCCGGTCTGGGCGCCTTCGACGCGTCGGGGCAGGGCGCCAATGCAGGCCGCCCCAAGAATATCATCCTGATGATCGCCGATGGCTCCGGCGCCAATGCGATCGCGGCAACCGGCATGTACACCGGCAAATTGGGCAAGCAGATTTTCGATGGGCCGAATTGGGTGAAATCCTGGTCCTCGACCTATCCGCTGCGCACCGGCACCAAGCCCGTGCCCGGTCCGGAAGGCTTGGCGCAGATTGCGGCATCCGTCTATGACCCGGCCAAGAACTGGGACACCACCCCGGTCACGACCACCACGGCCGGACCGTTCCCGGATCATTTCGCCGGCTATGCCTGGACCAAAAGAATGGAGCCCGATTCCGCCAATACGATGAGCGCCATCGTCAACGGGCACAAAAGCTACAATGGCGCGGTCAATGTCGATGGCAATGGCAACAAGCTTCCGACGTTTGCGGAACGCGAGGCGCGAGCGGGCAAATCCGTCGGTGTCGTGACGACGGTGCAGATTTCCGATGCGACCCCTGCGGCGGGTTCGGGCGCACACAGCGTTTCGCGCGCCAGCCGGACGGAAATCACCAGCGAAATGCTGAATGCGGGAATTGTCAGCGTCATCATGGGAACCGGCAATCCCGACTATGACAATGACGGCGCGCGCCGGCCGATGCCGGATTATCGCTGGATCGGCGAATCCGATTGGACCGCCCTGAAATCGGGCACCCATGCAAGCCGGTTCAAGCTGATACAGGACCGCGCCGAATTCGAGGCGCTGCCGAAAGCAGCAAACCCGCCGCGCAAGCTGATCGGAATCGCGCATTCCTTCGATTCCACGCAGATCGACCGTGCCGGCGCGATGCCGGCCACGGAGACGCCCAATTCCGTGCCCCGCAAGACCGACGTTCCGTCCTTGCGCACCATGGTGCTGGGCGCGCTCAATATTCTCGACAAGAATCCCAACGGTCTTTTTCTGGTGGTCGAAGGCGGCGCGGTGGACCGCGCCGAACATGCCGACAATATGGGCCGGCTGATCGAAGAAAAAATGGAATATGACGATACGGTCGCCGCGGTCTCGGCCTATCTCGACGCCAATACGGACGGCAACAATTGGTCGAATACGCTGGTGATCGTGACCGCCGATCACGATCATCTTCTGTTGGGGCCGGATTCGGATACGGTCCCCTATCAGGATCTCGTCGACAAAGGTGCCGGCCATGTGCCGGGCTACAAATGGCAGAACAATTCGCACAGCACGCAGCTGGTGCCGATTTACGCGCGCGGGCCCGGCGCGAACGGGATCGCCGCCTGTGCCAAGCGCCGCGATGCCTATACCGATCCGCAGGGGCGCAAATTCGGGCGCGGCGCCTATCTCGACGAGACCGAGATCTTCGCCGTCATGACGGGCACCGGCTGTCCCTGAGCGCAGCCTGCCGCCGCTGCAGGAATTCGCGCACGGCGGGATCGTGTTCGAGACCGATGGCCTGCTCGTACGCTTCTTCCGCGGCCCTGATCTTGCCGGCCCGCGTCAGGATATGCGCGCACGCCGCCCAATAGGGTTGGTACTGAGCAAGACGCCGGTCGTCGGCCAGCCTGTCCAATTCCTCAAGACCGGCATCCGCGCCTCGGCTTTCGGCGATGGCGACCGCGCGGTTGATGCTGATGACGGGCGAGTCGGACAGTGCGGCCAATGCGTCGTAAATTTTTTCGATTGCCTGCCAGTCGGACGTTCCGGCAATGCGGCGCACCGCGTGGGCCGATTGCACCGCGGCTTCGAGCTGATAACGCCCGGATGCGCCGATGCGGCTGGCGCGAACCAGCAGTGACTCGGCTTCGTCGATGAAATCCGAATCCCAGAGGGCCGGATCCTGTTCGGCCAGCGGAATATATTCGCCCTCTGGCCCCCGCCGCGCCGCGCGCCGCGCATCGGAGTGGAGCATCAGCGCCAGCAGGCCAAGCGCTTCGGGTTCGCCGGGAAGAAGCGAGGCCACGAGGCGCCCAAGCCAGATCGCTTCCTCGGCGAGATTGCCGCTGCCGGTTTCGCGTTCCGCAGATTCGGACCAGCCGCGCGCGAACGCGGCGTAGATGGCGGCCAGAACCGCATCCAGCCGTTCCGGAAGATCGGCGCGCGCAGGGACGCGCAAGGCGATCCCGGCCTCGCGGATCTTATGTTTGGCGCGCGCAAGCCGCTGGCCCATTGCGGCGGGCGACACCAGAAATGCCGATGCGATGGCCGCGGCATCCAAGCCAAGCAGCGTCTGCAGGATCAGAGGGGCACGGATGGCCGCATCGATGGCCGGGTGGGCGCAGGCGAACATCAGCGCCAGCCGGTTGTCGGGAATCTCCGGCGATTCCTGCGCGGCGGCTTCGATCTCTTCGGCCATCAGCTGCAGCTGGGGGATGGTGTCTTCGCCTGTCTTCCGGCGCCGCATCATGTCGATGATCTTCCGTTTGGCGACAGCCATGAGCCAGCCCTCCGGGTTGGCGGGTATGCCGGACGCGGACCAATCGGAAAGCGCGGCCGCGAAGGCTTCGGACAAAGCGTCTTCCGCGCGCGCCACGTCTCCCGTCCTTCTCGCGAGAAAGGCGACCAGCTTGCCGTAAGAGCGGCGAGCCACATTCTCCGCCGTCTCGCGCGCATTCCGGTCGCCCGCGCCAAGCATCTACATCGTCCAGACCGGCCGGACTTCGACCACGCCATGCGAGGCGCCCGGACAACGCGCGGCCCAGGAAAGTGCCGCGTCCAAATCAGGCACGTCGATGAGGAAATATCCGCCGAGTTGTTCCTTGGTCTCCACATAGGGGCCGTCGAGCACCTGCGTTTTGCCATTGGCGACGCGCACCGTGCTCGCGGTGTTGACGGGCCGCAGGCGATTGCTGCCCGCAAGAACGCCGGCTTTGGTCAATGCTTCCGCATAGGCGCCATAGGCGGCCATTCCCTGTTCCATCTGCTCTTTGGTCAGGGATTGGAAAGCCTGTTCGCTCGAATAGATCAGCATCAAATATTTCATGGCATCACTCCTTTGCCCGTTCGGCGAGGGCATCATGCCCCGCTTGCCCAATGACGCGCAGGCCAAAGCGATTTCGACATCGGGGCGGCGAAATTTTTGACGTCCGGCCGAACGTTACGAAATCGGCTCGCAAGGCCACAGATAGGCGATGAGCTGATCGACGACCTGGTGATAGGGCGTGGCTTTGAACGAATCCGGGTCTTCTTCCAGCACATCGGCGACCACATCCTGCACCCGCGATGCGATGGCGTTTTTGGAGACACTGGCAGGCGGGCAGGCCTTGTGATCTTTTTCCAGCAAAGCTTCCGCCGCCATGATCTGAAGGCGGCAGAACGCTGTATTGGTCTTGCAGTGCACGACGAATTCCTCGGTCGTCACGGGAAGCGCGGGCGCAGGCGCTGGCGCAGCTGTTGCGGCGCCCGCAAAGATGCCGC
>DATARE010000379.1:0-6091 GCA_036264295.1 Micropepsaceae bacterium
CGAAGGAACGCGAACCGCTATGCGGCCTTTACCGGGCGTATCGTGTCTGCTCGGTGCCGCCGTCCTCATCGGGCGGGGTGACCGTGTTGCAGATCCTGGGGCTGCTGCAGCGCTTCCCCTCCGGCGAACTTCGCCCGGGCACATTGTCCGGGGTGCATCTGGTGGCCGAAGCCAGCCGGCTGGCTTACGCCGACCGCGCGCAATGGTTGGGCGATCCCGATTTCGTGCCTGTGCCGCTCGCCGGTCTCTTGGACCCGGCCTATCTGGATTCCCGTTCCCGGCTGATCGATCCAATGCGCTCGATGGGCGTTGCCGCCGCCGGCATGCCGCCGGCGAAAAAAGCCGAGCTGCGCGATTTCGCGCCTATGCGGCCGCAGATTGAGCTGGGCACCAGCCATCTCGCCGCGGTCGACGACAATGGCGAAGCCGTGTCGATGACCACCTCTGTGGAGGCCGCGTTCGGCGCGCAGATCGCGGCGGGTGGCTTTCTGCTGAACAATCAGCTGACGGATTTTTCCTTCGAGCCGATGATTGATGGCAAACCCGTGGCGAATGCGCCCGCGCCGGGAAAACGGCCCTTGAGTGCAATGTCGCCGACAATCGTGTTTGCGCCCGATGGGCAATTCTTTGCCGCGGTCGGTTCTCCCGGTGGCCGGCAGATCATCGCCTATGTGGCGCAGGCCCTGATCAATTTGATCGACGCCAAGCTTTCCATGCCCGATGTCGCGGCAGCACCTCGCTTTGCCAATTTGAACGGGGCCACATTGATAGAACGTGGGACCGCGCTCGAAATGCTGACGCCCGCGCTCGTGGCCATGGGCCATCGGGTGCGTGCGATTCCCTTCGATTCCGGCGTGAATGGCATTCGCCGCGTCGATGGTGGATATGAGGGTGGCGCCGATCCGCGCCGCGAAGGCGTGGCGCGCGGCGACTGATATGACGCCGGGTTTCGCCGCAATCGGATGCCGCGCAGAGCCGATCTCTGCATGAATGACTCTCTGCTACAGAGCGCCATGCGGGCGCACCATGCGGGCAATCTGGCCGAGGCGGCGCGTCTGTATGGTGAGGTGCTGAGCCGCGAGCCGCGGAATTTTCCGGCGCTGTCTTCCATGGGGTATCTGTATTACCAGGTGGGCCGCTTCGAGGACGCGCACCGTGTCCTCAGCGAGGCGATACGTCTCAATCCCGCATCGCCGGAAATTCTGTTTCTGCTTGGCTCCGTGTTGCAACGCCTCAATCGGGAGGGCGACGCCCTTTCCTGTTTCGATCGGGCGCTGAATGCAAAACCGAATTTCGTCGAGGCGCATATCAGCCGCGGCGCGGCGTTGATGATGCTCAACCGCCATGAACAGGGACTGCAAAGTCTCGACCTGGCTTTGATGCTGGAATCCAGCAACGCTGCCGCCTGGAACACGCATGGCCGCATTTTGCTTGGCATGGGCCGCATGGACGAGGCGCTCGCCTCTTTCGGCAAGGCAATCGCCATTGCGCCCGATTTCATCGAAGCGCTGCTGAACCGCGGCGCAGCGTTCGCAGCCGCCAAGCGCTACGAAGAGGCCGCACGCGATCTGGAAAAAGCGCTCGCCCACGATCCCGATCTTCCGTACACAGCGGGACATCTTTGCCTTTATCGGTTGAGCTGCTGCGACTGGCGCCATTACGACCAAGACACCAAAAGCATTGCTGCGGATGTCGCGGCAGGACGGCGGGCGGTGAATCCGTTTATCGAGGTTCTGATCTCGTCCTCGATGGCGGAGCAGTTCCAATGCGCGCACATCTGGACCAAGCATGAGGCACCGCCTTCGTCCAATCCCTTGTGGCGCGGCGAACGCTACCGGCATCCAAAGATTCGCGTTGCCTATCTGTCGGCCGATTTTCACGGCCACGCCACTTCGGCGCTGATGGCGGGTGTGTTCGAAACCCACGACCGGTCGCGCTTCGAGACTGTCGCAATATCTTTCGGCCCCGACGACGAGAGCCCGATGCGCGCACGCGTGGCGGCGGCCTTCGATCGTTTTATCGACGTTCGCGGCCGCTCCGACGCGCAGATCGCAGGCTTAATACGCGAAATGGAAATCGATATCGCGGTGGATCTGAAAGGCTATACCAAGGATCACCGCGCTGGGATCTTGTCGCACCGGCCCGCTCCCATTCAGGCCAGCTATCTCGGCTATCCAGGCACGATGGCCGCACCCTATGTCGATTACATCATCGCCGATTCCATCGTGGCGCCCGAAGAACACCGACCTCTCTACAGCGAAAAAATCGTCAGGCTTCCCGACAGCTATCAGTGCAATGACAGCCGGCGCTTGGTGGCGGGGGAGGCACCGTCTCGCCGTGACGCCGGGTTGCCGGAGCAGGGCTTCGTCTTCTGTTGCTTCAACAACAATTTCAAAATCGCTCCGCCTCTGTTCGATGTCTGGATGCGGCTGCTGCATCAAGTTCCGCAAAGCGTGTTGTGGCTGCTCGAAGACAACAGGGAGGCAATGCGCAACCTTAAGCGTGAAGCTGAAGCGCGCGGGATTGCGTCCGGCCGGCTGGTGTTTGCGCCAAGGGTCAGCGCCGCCGAACATCTCGCCCGGCATCGCGCGGCCGATCTTTTTCTCGACACCCAGCCTTATGGCGCACACACAACCGCAAGCGATGCGCTGTGGGCTGGCCTGCCCGTCTTGACCGTGCTTGGTCCCACATTCGCGGCGCGTGTGGCGGCGAGTCTTCTCACCGCGGCCGGATTGCCCGAGACGATTGCGAATTCGCTCCCATCCTATGAGAGCATGGCGTTGCGTCTGGCCCGCGATCCCGAAGCGCTTGCCGCGATAAAGACAAAGCTCGCGCACAATCGTTCGAGTTGCGCGCTGTTCGACACGGTTCGCTTCACGCGCCATTTGGAATGGGCTTATGTCTCCATGTGGCAGCGCTTTCAGCGGGGTGAGGCGCCCGAAACTTTTTCGGTGCCGCGGAATGACAACCCGCCTGTCCTGACCGCACAAATTCCCGACGCCGCGATCTCCGCCTATATGCAAGGGTGCCAATTCGCCGCCGAAAATCGGCTGGATGAGGCGTTGACCGCCTTCGGGCGCGCCATTGCGATTGCGCCGCATTTTGCCGAAAGCCTGAGCAATCGGGGCGCTGTGCTGCTGGCGAAGAGAAATTACCAAGCGGCTTTGCAAAGCTTCAATGCGGCGCTCGCCATCAATCCTAAGCTGGCCGAGGCGTGGAACAATCGCGGCAACGCGCTTTCGGAACTGGGCCGCCACGACGAAGCGGTCGCGAGCTATGACAAGGTGCTTGCACTAAGACCAGACCTGTTCGAGGCCCAGGTCAATCGCAGCAACGCCTTGTTTGCTTTGCGGCGCGCACATGAGGCGCTGGCGGGATATGACCGCGCTCTCGCCTTGCGGCCCGACAGCGTCGAGACGCTGAAAGGCCGCGCCAATGCGCTCTTCGAATTGAAGCGGTTCGAGGAAGCGATTGCGGGCTATGAGGCGGTCCTGGCGCGCGATCCCGATCTTGCCTATGCCCAAGGCGACGCCGCCTTCGCCAAGCTTCAGATTTGCGATTGGCGGACATGGCACGAGAATAGAACGCAAGCGACGGCAGCCGTGCGCGCCGGGCGGCACGCCGTGAATCCGTTTGAGTTTCTGGCGCTCTCCGACAACCCGCAAGACCAGAAGACATGCGCCGCGCTTTGGGTCGCCGACAAATATCCCGCGCAAGCCCTACCGGAACGCCCCCGCGCTTCGGCGCGCAAGCCCATCAAAATCGCTTATCTCTCCGCGGATTTTCGCAATCATGCCGTGGCGAATGTCCTTGTGGGCGTGCTCGAACATCACAATCGCGACCGCTTCGAGACAATCGGCGTGAGCTGGGGAGAAAACGACGGCAGCGAAATGCGCACACGGATTCGCAACGCCTTTGCGCAATTCATCGATGTGGAGGGGAAAGGCGATTCCGAAATTGCCCAGCATTTGCGCGACATGCAAATCGACATTGCCGTCGATCTGATGGGTTTTACCGCCGAGTCCCGGCCGGGAATCCTTGGCGCACGTGCCGCGCCGATCCAGGTCAATTATCTCGGCTTTCCCGGGACAATGAATGCACCTTTCATCGATTATCTGGTGGCCGACCGTATCGTTATCCCGGAAGACGAACAGCGTCATTACGGCGAGAGAATCGTTTATCTTCCCGGCAGTTTTTTCCCCGTCGATGCGACACGGCCGATCGGCAAGCTACCGTCGCGCCGCGAAGCCGGTTTGCCCGAGAGCGGCTTCGTCTTTGCGTCTTTCAACAACAGCTACAAATTTTCGCCGCCGCTGTTCGAAATCTGGATGCGCCTGCTCAAACAGACGGACGGAAGCGTGTTGTGGCTTTCGTCGCTGAACGAGGCAGCCATGCGAAACCTCATGCAGGAAGCGCAAACGCGCGGTGTCGACAAAGATCGGCTGATCTTCACGCCCTTCCTGCCCAGGGGCGAGGATCATCTGGCGCGCCTTGGCCTCGCCGATCTGTTCCTGGACACGCTTCCCTACAATGCGCACGCAACGGCTGCGGATGCGCTGATCGCGGGCCTTCCTGTTCTCACCTGCAAGGGCGGCAGTTTTGCGGGGCGGGTGGCGGCGAGTTTGCTGCACGCCGCTGGTTTGCCCGAACTGGTGGCGGAATCGCTTGAGGCTTACGAAGCGTTGGCGCGAACGCTGGCAAGCGAGCCTTCGGCTCTTGCAGCACTGAAAGACAAGCTCCGCAGAAATCGCAATGCCTGTCCATTCTTCGACACCGCGCAATTCACGCGCAACCTCGAAGCGGTCTATTTGCAGATGCTGGAACGCCAGCCGCCCGGCATCATTTCCTGAGCACGGCGAAAAGGCCCGTCACCGGCACGCCATATTCCATGCGCAGAAACGCCTCGTCCAAATAGGCGACGCTGAGACCGGCCGCTTTTGCGGTTTCGCGAACATGATCGGGGTGGTGCGCGTAACGCCCGGTATCCGTCAGTTGGAAGGGCGGATTTTCCCCACGCTCCATGCTCAGGGCAAAAAGGGCTCCGGGCTTCAGCCGTTTGGCGGCAGCGGCGACGATTTGGTGAAGGTCGCCGAAATAGATGAGGACGTCGCACGAGACGATCAGGTCGAAAATCTCCTGCGAGCTTTCCAGCCAGGTGGTGATCTCGGCGACATCCAGCCGATCGTAGATCTCCCGCTTCCTCGCGAGCTCGACCATTTCGGGCGAAAGATCGACACCCACCAGATAGGCCGCCCAGGGTTTCAGGGCGACACCGGCAAGGCCGGACCCGCAACCGAGATCGAGAATGACGGCCTGCGAAGGCTCGCCGATCACCGACCGGATGGCATCGCATATGCGCTCGGGACCCTGATATTGCAGGTCCTCGCGCATGCGCGACTCATAGGAATGGGCAAAGCCTTTGTAAATTTGCTGGATGGTGCGGTCGGATGCCCGCGGCGGGGGCGCTTCGTCGCGCAGCGCGACCAGCAAATGTTCCAGTTCCGCATCGTCGGGATGGGAGTCGTAATATTTCTGAAAGGCCTCGCGCGCTTCGCCGCGCCGGCCGACCGATTGGGCGAGGTCACCGAGGTCGTACCAGGCATCCCAATAATCGGGCTTCAACTCGACGGCACGCTTGGCGCAAAGAAACGCCGTCTGAACCTTGCCGCTGTCTTTCAACCGCGTGGACAGAGCGTAAAGCTCCTCCGCCGTCAGTTCGCGCGCGGCTTGGGCGCCGTCGTCATTCGCTGTGAGCAGCCCGGCCTTCAGGCCTTCCTCGATCCAGCGGTCGATCTCGCCGGCTTTGCCCGGGGGCAAAAGTGGCTCTACGAGAGCGCGGATGTCCTCGGCACTGCGCGTGCCATCGCAGAGTTCGGCGAGCAGAGCGGCAAGCGGGTTGAGCTGATGCAGCCGGTCCGAAACCGGGTCATAGGCGACATAGCCATTCTCGACCGGCGACAGAAGGATGGCGGGATGGATTTTTGGATTTGGCATTGCCGCAAGGTGGGGTGAAAGTGCAGACGACCGTGTATCCGGTTTGGACACACGGTCGCCTTCTCACACAAAAGCTGAGAATTCAAGAAGTCGATAA
>DATARE010000055.1:0-6720 GCA_036264295.1 Micropepsaceae bacterium
GTGAAGTGGATCAGCACCGCGAGCGCGACCACGCCACCCAGGCCGGGCATGCAGCCGATGGCGAGCCCGATCAGCACGCCAAGCACGAGGATAATGAGCCGGTGCCACTCCAACAGCAATTGGAGCGCCTGGAGCGCCATCTCCAATTGGTTTGGCATCGACGCTTATCTTCCCCCGGTTTGCCCCCGCTGACTTCGCGGAAAAAGCGCGGCGGCCTTTCACCGCCGCATCTTCTTTTAAGGTGCGTCCCGTCTTTTGTCCGCAACACAGACGCGTGATGCGGTGCACGAGGCTCTCAGGCGCCCGGTGCGTTCTCCACCTGATCGAGCCAGTTGAAGCCCATTGCCTTGACGATGCGGTTGCTGATGACGATCAGCCGGGCCTCGCTTTTACCCGTATTGAAATGCTGATGAATCGAAAACGGCGGGATGTAGATGAAATCGCCCCGCTGCCATTCGGATTTCTTGGGCTCGCTTTCCCATTCCCAGTGATAGGTATCGATGCAGTCGAACTTCACGTCCCAGTGCAGATCGTAGCCTTCGCCCTCGGCGACAAAAATCACGGTCTCCCACATGTGGCGCTGCTTGCCCGACCGTCCGCCCTCTTTGAGAAACAGCATATGGGCGTCCACGCATTGTTCGCGCGTGTTCATCTTCTCATGCACGAGATGCTTGATCAGCCCATTCGGCGAATTCTCGAAAGGCTGATCCTCGGCGCTGATCACATTGAGCGCGTGCTCATAGGCGGCGCGGTAATCGGCGGAATTCTTGATGTCGTCGGTGAGGAAGGTGCAGGTCTTCTCGCCCGAATGGGCGACGTCGCGTTCTTCTACGGCTTTCATGGTCGTATTCTCCGGAAGCGGATTACAGATCGGTCGGGGGAGTCCAGTCCTCATGGCCTTTCGGCAATTCGTTCGGAGGATAGGAAATCATCTTCTGATAGAGCAGGTGCATGAACAGGAAGAGCGGCTTCGCCTTGAAGACGATCATCACCGCTTCATTGTCCGGATCGTCGTTGAAGTGCTGATGCACGCAGCCATTCTCGACGAACATCACATCGCCCGCTTTCCAGGGAATGTGCTTGCCATCATGGATGTCATGGCCGCGGCCCTTCAGGATGTAGAAGCAGGCGCTGTTCAAATGGCCGTGCTTCTGGCTATAGGCGCCCGGCGCATAGGCCTCGACATGGCATTCGATGGCCTGGGTGATCTTGGCGGCCGCCCCCGGCGCAATCGGGTGCTTGCCATAGAGGTTGGGGCCGCCCTTCCAGGGCACGCTCTTCGATGAGATGACGCGCGGCGCATCCAGCAATTCCTTGGTCAGGTGGCTGTAGGTGCCTTCCAGGGCCCGGACGAAGGTGCGCTTCCTTTGCCAGCGCTCCCAGACGACGGGCTGTTCCTGATTGTGCTTGGGACCGGGGACGCCGGTGTCTTGCGGCTGAGGTGCGCCGGCAGGCGGTGCGGACATGGGCTATTCCTTGGGTTGGCGATGATGGTGGCTTGTTTTCAAACTGTGACCGGCTTCCGTCAAGGGAAACGCTGGGGCGGTTTCGGTGGGCCTTTCGCTATCCTTGCAGGATAAACCGTACCAAAAAAAGGATTTTGATTGATTTTTGAACGATTGACGGCTTGAATGGGTTCGAGACCTGTTTTCGCGCGCCGGGGCAGAATGACAAATATCGCCTTTCTATCAAAGCCTTACCTCGTCGGAGCGGAGAATCCTCCCGATCCCGCCCCGCATGTGCCGGCGGAAGAGGCGCTGGCCAAAGTCGTCTCCAATGTTTGGGTCAATCCGGAATACAAGCATTTGGTCGTCAAGGCATCTCCCAAGCATCTGCGGGTGAAGCCCGGCCAGTTCTTCAACATTCTTTGCCCCTCGCCGGATGATGGCGACCTTTGGCTGCGGCGGCCGCAGAGCATCTATGCCGTGGACACTAAGAATGGCGTCCTGGAGTTCCTCTACAAATGCGTCGGGCGCGGCACCCGCGGCATGGCGACCTTCAGGCCGGGCGATGACTGCAATTTGGTCGGCCCGCTCGGCATCGGCTTTTCGCTGAGGCCGGAATGGAAGAACATCGTGGTGCTGGGCCGCGGCGTGGGCTTGGCAACGCTTGGCCCTATCTCGCAGCTTGCGGCGGACAATGGCGTCGGCGTTACGGCGATATTGTCGGCGCGCTCGCCCGATCTGGTGATGGCCGACGAGCTGTTCGGGAAAGTGGGTCAGGTGATCCGGGTGCTCGACAATGACGGTACGAGTTCGGTCGAGAATGTCGAGGCCATTATCGAAAGGCTGATCGCAGCCGGCAAAGCGGACGCGTTCTACACCTGCGGCTCCAACCGGCTGATGTTCCTGATGAAGGAATTGGGGAAGAAGCACGGCATTCCCGGTCAGGTGGCGATGGAGCAGATCATGGCCTGCGGGCTTGGCCCCTGCTACGTCTGCGTGCGCACCTTCGAGGTGGACGGTCACAAGGAACTGCGCCGGGTTTGCATCGAAGGCCCGGTGTTCGATTTGCAGGAGTGCGTGGGATGGTAGATCTCTCGGTCAAAATCGGAAATGTCGCGCTGAAGAATCCGATCATGCCGGCGTCGGGCTGTTTCTCGACCGATCTCGCGCAGGTCATGGACGTGAATCGCCTCGGCGCGCTGGTGGCCAAGACAGTGTCGCGCGAATACCGCATCGGCAATCCGACGCCGCGCGTGGCCGAACTCGAATGCGGCATGATCAATTCCATCGGGCTGCCGACCAAGGGAATCGGCTATTTCCTGGAACATCAGGTGCCCGATTATGCGCGCTTCACGCCGCCTCTGGTCGGATCGATTTCTGCCACCACGGCGGAGGATTTCGAAGCCATGACGCGCGAGGTCGCGGCCCATCCCGATGTGGACGTGATCGAGGTGAATATCTCCTGCCCGACGCGCAATCCCGGCGGCGGCAATTTCGCCATGCACGAGGATCACACCTTCAATGTGACCAAGCGCATTCGCGGCGCAACGGACAAACCCGTCTGGGTGAAGCTGTCGCCCAATGCCGGGGATGTGGTGGCCATCGGGCAGGCCGCGGAAGCCGCGGGCGCCAACGCGCTGGTGGTGTCCAACACGCTGCTGGGCTTGAAGATCAATATCGACACGTTCCGGCCCGCCATCGGCAACAAATTCGGCGGCATCTCCGGTCCCGGCGTGAAGCCGATCATCATGCGCATGGTGCATCAGGTGTCGCAGAAGGTGAACATTCCCGTCATCGGCTGCGGCGGCATCGTCAAGGTGGAAGACGTGGTGGAATATATGCTCGCCGGCGCGTCGGCGGTCATGCTGGGCTACATCATCTTCCGCAATCCCTCCGCGCTGGTGGCGATGATCGACGAGCTGGCGGCGTGGTGCGACAAGCGCGGTTTCAAGCGGGTGGCCGATCTGACCGGTGCGATGATCGACGAGCCGATTGCGGAAACCTTCGCGGCTGCCGCGGCGCCCATCGGGCAGGGACACAAAACCTTCGTGCCTGCGGAATAGCCGTCATGGCGGAGCGCATCACCATCAGGAAGCCCGACGATTGGCACCTGCATGTGCGCGATGGCGCGATGTTGAAGGCGGCGCTGCCTTTCACGGCGGTGCATTTCGGGCGTGCGATCATCATGCCCAATCTGTTGCCGCCGGTGCTGACGGTGAAAGACGCCATCGCGTATAGGGATCGCGTTGTAGCAGCGCTGCCGGAAGGCGCGAAATTCCAGCCGCTGATGACGTGCTATCTGACCGATGCCACCGATCCCGACGATGTGGAAACGGGCTTCAAGGAAGGCGTGTTCACCGCGGTGAAAATGTATCCCGCCAATGCGACCACGAATTCGGCCTATGGTGTCACGGATTTCCAGCGTATCCGCCGCGTGCTGGCGCGCATGGAAAAGATCGGGATGACCTTCCTGATCCATGGCGAGGAAGCCGATCCCGAGATCGACGTGTTCGACCGCGAGGCGGTGTTCATCGAGCGCAGGCTCGCGCCGATGCTGAAGGATTTTCCCGGCCTCTTCATCGTGCTCGAACATGTGTCGTCGCGCGAAGGCGTGGAGTTCGTGAAGGCGAATGCCCCGCAATTGGGCGGTAGCATCACGCCCTATCATCTGATGCTGACGCGCACCGATTGGCTCGGCTACGGCAACCGGCCCTATATGTACTGCATGCCGGTCATCAAGCGCCGCGAGGACCGCGACGCGCTGCGCAAGGCCGCAACGTCCGGCGTCAGCAACTTCTTCCTGGGCACGGATTCCGCACCCCATCCCGTCACCAAGAAGCTGGCGGTCGTGGGCGCGGCGGGGCTGTTCAATTCGCCGGTTGCCATCGAATCCTATGCGCAAGTGTTCGCCGAAGAAAACGCGCTTGCCAAGCTGGAGGCGTTTGCGTCATTGAACGGTCCGAAACATTACCGCCTGCCGCCGAACACCGAAACCATCACCCTGGAGCGCACCGTGTGGACCGCGCCGGAGGAGATGAAAGTTGAGGGACCGGAGGAACGTGCTTTGATCCATCGCGGCGGCGAGCAGATTCAATGGAAAGTCGTCGCAGCCTAGAGAGATTGTATCGCATGCCGGAACACCCCCCTCCGCTCGCTTCGCGAGCACCTCCCCCGCAGGCGGGGGAGGAAAGTGGGGACGTGAACTTGGTTTTCCTCCCCCGTTCACGGGGGAGGTGTCCGCCGGAAGGCGGACAGAGGGGGGAACTTCCTCCCATCATTGTTTTGGAAAGTGGGATTCATGATTCAATCGCCCAGCTTCGCCGATAAGGCAACCATCGCGGAACTGACCGCGAAGATGCTGCTCGAAGTAGAAGCGGTGCGCTTCTACACCGACAAGCCGTTCATTTTCACTTCCGGCCTGGCCAGCCCGGTCTATACCGATTGCCGCCGGCCGATTTCCTTTCCCCGCATCCGCAGCGCGCTGATCGATTTCGGCGTGTCCACGCTCGCCCGCGATGTCGGGTTCGAAGCCTTCGATGCGGTGGCGGGCGGCGAAACGGCGGGCATCGCCTATGCCGCCTGGATGTCGGACAAGCTGGGTCTGCCGATGCAATATGTGCGCAAGCAGGCCAAGGGGTTCGGCCGCAACGCGCAAATCGAGGGTGAGGTGAAACCGGGCCAGCGCGTGCTCCTGGTCGAAGACATGACCACCGATGGCGGCAGCAAGGTCAATTTCATCAACGCGCTCAGACGGGCGGGCGTCACCTGCGATCACGCCTTTGTCTTCTTCTATTACGACATTTTCCCGGAAGGGCTGAAGCTGCTCACCGATCTTGGCGTCACCCATCATGCGCTCGCCACCTGGTGGGATGTGCTGGCAGTGGCGAAGAAAAGCGAAAAATTCGACTCGGCAAAATTGAACGAGGTCGAGTCTTTTATGCGCGATCCGCGCGGCTGGTCCAAAGCACATGGGGGAACGGCAGGCGCCGGAGCATGATGAGAACGTCGCTGGCTCCCCTCTCTGTCTCGCGCGGATTGTCCTCCGTGCTCGACACCTCCCCCGTAAACGGGGGAGGAAAAGTCAAAGCGTGCCTGTTGGTTTCCTCCCCCGCCTGCGGGGGAGGTGACGCCGCAGGCGTCGGAGGGGGGATTCACCTTTGAAGGAATGGGATGTCATTGTTGTCGGCGGCGGGAATGCCGCATTTTGTGCCGCGCTGGCCGCGCGCGAGGCCGGCGCCTCGGTGCTGATGCTGGAAGCCGCACCCGAAGATGAATCCGGCGGCAACAGCCGCTTCACCGCAGGGGCGATGCGCGTGGTTTATAATGGCGTCGAGGACATCAAATCGCTGGTGCCCGATCTTTCCCAGGCGGAAATCGACACCACCGATTTCGGCACCTACACGCAGGACCAGTTCTTCGACGATATGGCGCGGGTGACGCAGTTCCGCACCGATCCCAATCTGTGCGAAGCGCTGGTGACGAAGAGCCTGCCGACCTTGATCTGGATGCGCGAGAAAGGCATCCGCTTCGTGCCGATTTATGGACGCCAGGCGTTCAAGATCGACGGCAAGTTCAAATTCTGGGGCGGGCTGACGCTGGAGACCATTGGTGGCGGGCCCGGCCTTGTCGACATGTTGACCGCATCGGGCAAGAAGAACGGCATCGAAATCCGCTATTCCACGCGGGCGACGGACCTTGTCTATGACGGCGTGCGCGTCTCGGGTGTGCGCTTCAAGAGCGGCAATGAGACGGGCGAATTGAAGGCGCGCGCCGTCGTGCTGGCATCGGGCGGCTTCGAAGCCAATGCGGAAATGCGCACGCGCTATCTCGGTCCGGGGTGGGATTTGGCGAAGGTGCGCGGCAGCCGGTACAACACCGGACAGGGCATTCGCATGGCGCTCGATATCGGCGCCAGCCCTTACGGCAATTGGTCCGGCTGCCACGCGGTGCAGTGGGAGATGAATGCGCCCGAATTCGGCGATCTCGCGGTCGGCGATCAGTTCCAGAAACATTCCTATCCCTTCGCGCTGCTGGTGAACGCGACGGGCAAGCGCTTCGTCGATGAAGGCGCGGATTTCCGCAATTACACCTATGCCAAATATGGCCGCGTGGTGCTGGAACAGCCGGGTCAATTCGCCTGGCAGATCTGGGACCAGAAGACCAAGCATCTGCAGCGCGACGAATACAATATCCGCCAATGCACCAAGGTAACGGCGAACACGATTCCAGAACTGGCGAAGAAACTCGACGGCGTGAATGCGGATCAATTCGTCAA
>DATARE010000159.1:0-1583 GCA_036264295.1 Micropepsaceae bacterium
TCGGACGATCGAGGCCGGCGGGACAGGCGATCGAGTGGACGACCGCCGGGAAGAGGGCGGGAGGCTCCGCTGCGAAAACCGGAGCAGAAGCTCTACGCTCTCGAGTCGGTGGTCGACCGGGGTTTCGAGGACGTTACCGAAGATTCGGACGAAGGTGGCACCCGTCGCGTCCACTGGACGATCATCAAGCGCACCGTCGCCGACCAGAAAAGCGGCAAGGCCATGTCTGCGTCCTATGTGCTGCAGCGGGAAGGCGTCGAAGCGGAATTCCACAATCTCGGCGCGGCGCGTGCCGCAGTGAACAAGACGATCGTTCACCCCGAGAAGCTGACCCTCTCAAAAGCTGAGCATGTCGCGGCGAAAGGCAGCCGATGATCCGAGATCGGATTGCTCCGCATCACGCCTTATCCATCGAGACTGGATGCTGGGGGGAATGGCGCCGCTCCGTGGGCGCCGGGGAGGCCCGGCCCAAATTTGCGGATTTGACGGGACTTCGGCAGGTTTTGATGCACCCACAGAAATATCGCACCGACAACCGTGCCGGCGGCCGATTGGCCGAGCAGCCCCGAACCCAGGAATACCATCGAGGTCCAAGACACAACCGGCACGCAAATCACTGCGATAGAAGCGGCAACCCAGAAGGTGTGAAAGCGCGGACCAATCCGCGCCCCATTATACGACCAGTCGGCCCATGCAGTACTGAGGGCGCCCAGGCCCGCAGCCAGCAGCTGTATCAGAAAAATCTCCATCATGTGGGTTTCTCCACGGTCAACAGGCCGGGCCGATGTTGCGCGCAACGGGAGATGAGCCGCAGATTTACCAGACTCTCATTGCAAATTTGTTTACCCCGAAAAGAGCGGCTAACGGTCTGGTTGGTGACCCCTCTATGTCGGAAAAGTTTACAACTTGCCGGGTACGGGAAATGGAACATAACAGTTTCAACCTATTAATTCTATGGCGCGATGTTTGCTACGGAAATCGAGCGCGGAATTTTCCGTGCGAGAGGTCAAGCGGAGGAGTCCGATGGCGCACGCGGCAATAACACCGTTGCAAAAGCCACTGCCCCTCGGCACGGCGATGCTGTCAAACATCGCGTTGTCGCTGTTTCTGTGGAATATTGCCTTTCGCATTGCGGGTTTGCTGTTGGCAGCCTGATACCCGGTCACCTGCCCTGCGCCGCACGCTGCACAGCCAACTGCAGCGCCTGGTCGAGTTTTCGGGAAAATCGAGTGGGTCCGCCCCCAAAACCGGATGCTCCGGCCCAAGCATCGGGTCTGGAACATCCAGCATAGACAAGCGAGTCCGGCGGCGCGGACGCAGGCCCTCTCGCCTGCTCGCTGGGTTGTCGGCGCCGGCTGGGCTCGGCACCGTCGCACAGGCCGCTTTCATGGAGGACACGCCGCAAATAGACCGCGACGCCGACGAGAAATTGCTCGGGAGGCCGTCCGGCTTTGACCCAGGCATCCATCTTGCCGATGCCCCAATTGTAGGCGGCTATCGCATCGGGCCAATTCCCGTATCGCCCGTACAACTGCAATAAATACGCTCTTCCTATCGCGCGGTTCTGCAATGCATCGAATCGG
>DATARE010000278.1:0-2467 GCA_036264295.1 Micropepsaceae bacterium
CTTTCCGTCCCGCCCCTAGCGTCATGAGGGACGCCTTGGGCCGTGAGCGCGTTGCTGAAGCAAGCCGACAAGGCACAGCGAAGACTGAGCGACGAAATCGTAGCACTAAAACGCCTCGTCGATCCCGATCTCGAAAAAGAGTAACGAGACGCGACACGCGTCGCTGCGCCGTGCGCCTGCTCAGAAGTCCGGCTTGGCCGCCTGCGGGATCGGCACGACGTCGTAATTGAAATAGCTGCCATTGTTCTCGGCGCAGACCATCTCGATCATCGGGCCGTCCTCGACGCGCCGGTAACGCTGGATCGCGTTCCATGGCGTGGTGAAAGCACCGGGGTCCTCGACATGGATCTGCACGTCGATGGTCTTGCCGCCATCGATTAGCTTGAATCGCTCGATCACATGAAGCTGTGTCGTGTGCGGCGTGCGGTAATTGTCGACGAAGCTCTTGTCGTTCTGCCCGATCGTATCGACGACGAGCGTATCGCCATTTTCATAGTGGCCGATGGATTCGCCATACCAGGATGGCGCCGGATGCGCGGAATGGGGCTGATTCAGATAGACGTGGCGGATCTGGGCGTCTTGTTGCCAGACCATCAGCACTTCTTTGGGCGTCTGGACGAAGCGTACCGGATTGGCCGGGAAGAGAAGAAAACTCGGGACGCCGGAAGGAAAGCACCGCGCGTCGGCGGTGAACGCGACTTTTCCGGCCAGCACGTCCTGGTTGGCCTTTCTCATCCGCTCCACCGCCCAGGGTTGAAGAATCGGATTGCTGAGGTCCGCAACCCGGAAGGTCGGCTGCTTGCCGGTGGCCGCGGCGGCGACATTGGTGACATAGGGATGGGCCGGATCGTTGGTGACGGGAGCCGGGCCGCTTGGCGGTTGGACGAAATCGGTGCCAAAGCCACTGCCCGAGGCGATCCAGCCGATGCTGCTGGTCGCGGCGAAGTCGGGGATCGCGGATTGCTCGGCGCCTTGCACCGGACCCAATGAAGCGGCGCCCCAACCGAGGGCACCCAGAAGCGCTCCGAAAATCAGGAATGTCGAACTGCTCTTGGGGGCTGATTCGGCCATTTGCTGTTCCCTCATGGGGTATGTCCCAATCCGATGAAACAAAGGCACTTTTCTTAAACCATCCAGAAATCCTACTCCCGGAGCTGCAAAAAAACGAGGATGTGCGGGGGCCAATTCACCCCCAGACAAAGCTGGCAAATCCCAAACAAACCCCCTTCTAGGCGGCCCCCGCTCCATGTATGATGTACTCAACCTGCCATGTTGAATCGGCCCAAAAAGGCGCGCCCATGAAAGCCATCAAACTCTCTGCACTTGCATTGTCCGTTGTCGCCGGTCTTTCGAGCAGCGCTTACGCGCAAACGCGCGCGACGCCGGCCGGCAAGCTTTTCTTCGAAGGCGACATTGTCCGGCACGCGCTCATGGGTCAGCAGGGACCGTTCTGTGTGCTGAACAATCGCTATACGCGCGGGGAAGCGGTGGCGTTTCGGCAGCGCGTTCTGAAGTGTTCGGCCATGACGCGGTGGCATTGCGGGACGGAAAACTGGCGATCTCGCTCGACCATGGCGAAGCGGTGGTCATCGAGACGGGCGCGGAAAGGAAGCCGCGCGCCGCCAAGGCGCGATAGAGGTGCCGCTATGTTCAGGTTCGCAGTGAAGGCATGTGGCGCTGCCGGAGTCTTGGCCATGTTTTGCCTCGGCGTGGCTGCTTCGT
Source organism: Micropepsaceae bacterium (assembly GCA_036264295.1). Classification (GTDB taxonomy): domain Bacteria; phylum Pseudomonadota; class Alphaproteobacteria; order Micropepsales; family Micropepsaceae; genus CAIYRG01. The sequence goes on from DATARE010000278.1 coordinate 1,723, forward strand.
CCGCTGCCCCTGCCGCGCCCGTTCCTAATCCCTTTGCCCCCAATCCAGGCGTCGCATGGATGACGGGCTCCGCCGGGTTCATACCGCCACCATCGGGTGCCGGGCCGGTGGGACCGGATCCCGCCTATCCACGCGTCAGCAACGAGGAATTTCGCGACACCGGCAGGCAGCCCACAGTCCCGATCGCCGATCTGAACAGTCCGATCCTGCAACCCTGGGCGAAGGAGGAACTGCGCAAGCGCAATGAGCTGGTTCTTGCGGGGGAAGGCGGATTTAGCCGGTCGGCGAATTGTTGGCCGGCCGGGGTGCCGGGCTTTGCGCTTCTCTCGATCCAGCCGATCTTCTTCATACCGGGGCCCAAAGAGGTCATCATGGTCTGGCAGGGCGACCATCATCAGCTCCGCCATATCTATTTGACCGATAAGCATTCGGCGCAAGTCGCTCCCTCTTGGTTCGGTGAATCGATCGGCCATTACAAAGGCGACACGCTGGTCGTCGATACGATCGGATTGAACACGAGAACCTTCGTCGACGAATATTTCACGCCGCATACGGACAGGCTGCACGTGGTGGAGCGTTTTCGCGTCATCGAGGGTGGCAAAACCCTGGAAGCAAAAATCCATGTCGAAGATCCCGGCGCCTTCACAATGCCGTGGGACGGTATCCAGCGTTACCGCCGCGTGGAGCCTGGGGTTGCGGAGAACATTACACCGCGCAATCCGATTTCCGGATCAACCGACGCAGG
>DATARE010000408.1:0-3947 GCA_036264295.1 Micropepsaceae bacterium
GCGGCTGGCATTTGCGAAGCTTCCGGACGACCGGCGTTTCATCGTGGTAATCCTGCGCGGGGGGCTCGACGGCTTGGCGGCGGTGCCGGCGCATGGAGACCCGGATTATGCGAGCGCGCGCCGGTCTCTCGCGTTGCCCAAGAGCGGCCCGGGCGCGCCGATCGATCTCGACGGTTTCTTCGGACTGCATCCCTCACTGCACAATCTTGCGCAAATGTGGGCCGACAAGGAGCTCGCGATTTTCCACAATGTCTCCACGCCCTATCGCGACCGCTCGCATTTCGATGCCCAGAACGTGCTGGAAACGGGTGGCACCAAGCCGCATCTTCTCAATGAGGGCTGGCTCAACCGGGCGCTGGCGCCTTTGGCGCTCGACAGCGGCAATGGCGCCCTGGCGGTCTCGTCTTCGCCGCCACTGCTGCTCGACGGCAAGGTTCGCGTGGCGAGTTGGATGCCGTCGCGCACGCCTCCACCCGACGAGGAATTCCTCGCCCGAATCACCGCCCTCTATGCGAAGGACCCGGTTCTGTCGGCGGGGCTGAAAAACGCCCTGAAAACGCGTGCCGCGGCGGCAATGGGAATGCACGACATGACGCCGGACGCATCGCCGCAAAAACCGAACGGCGGGCCAGCGCCCGGCGGCATCGCACCGCTGATGGAAGGGGCCGGGAAAATATTGGCAGCCGACGATGGCCCCCGGGTTGGCGTCTTCGACATTACCGGCTGGGATACCCATTCCAACCAGGGCGCGGGAGATGGGCAATTGGCCCGCCGGCTGCAACTCCTGGACGAAGGACTGGCTTCGCTGAAGACTTCGCTGGGCCCCGCCTGGCAGAAGACCGCCATCGTGGCGGCGAGCGAGTTCGGCCGTACGGTCGCCGCGAACGGCACCGGAGGCACCGATCACGGCACGGCGGGTATCGCCTTTCTCTTCGGGGGTGCGGTTGCCGGTGGCAACATTCATGCCGAATGGCGGGGATTGGCCCGTTCGGCGCTCAGGGACCGGCGCGATCTGCCGGCCCAGACCGACACACGGGCGATCTTCAAGGCGGCGCTTGGCGACCATTTGGGCGTTCCCAAACAGGTGCTTGAGGCGAATGTTTTCCCGGACAGCGGGGCCGCCACGGCTCCAAAGGGCCTTATTCGAGCCTGATAGGAATAAATCGAGGTGCGGCAGGAGACGGCGGGCCGTGCCCAACGTTTCCTCGGGGCTGTGTCTTTTTTCTGTCCAATCCTATCCCTATAGTCAGGCTATAGAGGACTCCCATGTTTCGGCTTCCCATTATCGCTCTCGTCGCGGGGCTTGTTTTCGGGGCGGGCACCGTTTGCGCCGCGCCTGCTCCTGCGCCTGACCTGTTCACGGTTACCGGGATCAAAGTCGATGAGACCGCCGAGTCGGCGACATCGGCGCGCGATTTGGCCATGACGCAGGGGCGGCCTCTCGCCTGGACCAAGCTCTATCGCCGCCTGACCGCGAGCGCCAATTGGAGCAAGCAGCCGCAGCCCGATGCCAATGCGCTGCTGCGCATGGTGCGCAGCTTTGAAGTGGCCAATGAGCGGCGCAGCAGCACGCGTTACCTTGCCGAGGTGACCTATCATTTCAACCCGGCCGCGGTTCGGGCTCTGCTGAGACAATCGGGAATTGCATACACCGAAACCCGTTCCAGACGTGCTCTGGTGATCCCGGTGGTGACGGGGAGCGCGGGTTTCGATCCCGCCAGCCCTTGGGCGATTGCCTGGAAGGATCCGGTTTTGCAACAGGGATTGGTGCCGTTTGCTTTGCCGGGAACGGAGCCCGAGGACATGGAGATCCTCGCGCGGCCCGATCTGGCGCAGGCCGATTGGGCGACGCTCGCGCCCCTGGCGCGGCGCTACAATGCGGCCGAGATCATCCTTGCCTTCGCGAGCGAAGACGCCAAGACCGTGCAGATGGCTGAGATATCTCCCACTGCGCGTGTGGCGGCGTCCTTTGCCTATGCGAATTCCAGTTTTGCCGCCGATGCGGAAGCGGTGGCGGAGAAAGCCTATGAGACCTGGAAGACGCGCAGCGCGGTGAATTTCGGCACGCGCGCGCAACTGGTTGCCGACGTCCAATTCGATTCGCTCGACGATTGGGCGAAAATTCGAAATCAGCTCGGCGCCGTGAAAGCGGTCGCGAATATGGACGTCACCGGACTTGCGCTGCACGAGGCGGAAGTTCAGCTCACCTATTTCGGCCGGCCCGAACAATTGCGCGACGCCCTGGCGCAACAGAATCTTTCGCTTGCCAATGCCGGCGGCCAGTTCACCCTTCAGCTCGCGGGCAAATCCGCTAACGCTCAATGATGTTCTTGCTGCGCCATCTCCCCAACCTGATTACGACGCTGCGGCTGGCCGCGGCGCCGGCGACTGCGGGATTGTTGGCCGCCGGGCATTTCAATGTGGCGTTTGGTGTGTTTGCCTTTGCGGGACTGTCGGATGCCGCCGACGGATTTCTTGCCAAGCGCTACAACCTCTCGACTCGTCTGGGACGCTTGCTCGACCCGGCCGCTGACAAGGCGCTGATGCTGGCGGCTTTCGTGACGCTTTCGGTTCTGGACGATGTGCCGTTGTGGCTCACGCTTACGGTGATTGCCCGCGATCTTTTGATCCTGCTCGGGCTTGCTTCCGCGCTTGCCTTGCGGGCGCCGATTGCCGTGCAGCCGCTTGTCCTCGGGAAAATCTGCACCGCGTTGCAGGTGCTCTATATCGGATGGCATTTGGCGGCGCTTGCGTTTGAGCTTCCGGCAGATGCGACCGCCCCGGCCGACGCATATCTGGTCGCGGCCTTCGCATGGTTGTCCGGCTTCGCTTATTTGGCCGTATGGGTCAAAGCCATGCGCGCGGTGCATGTTCACGAAGGCCGCCGCGCCTGATACGGCGGGTGGCTCGGCGCCATAATTGCTGGAATCATCACTTAAAGGTCACAACACGCGCGCCGGTGGAAACTGCAAGCACGCCGGGCTTTAAAGGCAACAGCGGAGGGAATGCATGGCGGATCGCCCTTCAGTAATTGGGTCCGAACTCGAAGTCATAGGAACGCTGGTTTCCGCCGGCGATCTCAGTGTGGATGGCAAGGTGTCAGGAGACATCCGGGCCAAAGGCCATGTGACGATCAATCAGGGCGGAAAAGTTCTTGGCAATTTGTATGCCGAGCAGATTACGGTCATGGGCGATATCGAGGGCGGCGTGTTTGCGAAAACCGTCCATCTCGGAGCGACCTGCCACGTCAAGGGCGATCTTCTTCACGCCCGGCTTGCCATCGATGGGGGGGCTTCCTTCGAAGGGAACTGCCGCCATTCAGAAAATCCCGCCTCCCAAGCACCGGAAATCAAATAGGACACGTAGCGCCGAAAAATCGTCTCAATCGCGGCATCAAATGATTTGCTGCTTTTTGAAGGAGACCGAGATGAAGCGACTGCTGACTTCGTTGATTGCGATGACCATGGTCGCTGGGGTGCCCGCAATGGCTGCGCCCAGCGATTTTTCCTATCGGCAATTCGCGCAACGGGACGACCGGCGAGACGCCGGTCCGCGCGGCGGTGGCGGACAGGAGCGCGGACGCGGAGACAATGATCGCGGCCGTGGAGGCGACAACCGTGGCCCTGGAGACGACAACCGCGGGCGCGGGCGGCCCGAAGCACGGCCTCGGGTGGAACACGGCCCGCCAAATTTCGAACGCCGGGCATTCCAGCGCAATTTCGACGCGCCACGCCGCTTTCGTGCAGGTCCGTTCCGGGCCCCGCCGGGATGGGCATATCGTCGCTGGGGTTATGGTGAAATCCTGCCGCGCGCCTATTGGGCCCAGCCATTCTGGATCACGAATTTCTGGCTCTACGATTTGGACCGTCCGCCATTCGGCTTCGAATGGGTCAGGTCTGGGCCGGATGCCCTCCTGATCGACACCCGGACGGGAGAAATTCTGCGCG
>DATARE010000316.1:0-2293 GCA_036264295.1 Micropepsaceae bacterium
CGGCCTCATAGCGCCGGGAGGAAGCGCCACGGCGGATCGGCCGGGTGTAAATGAGCTTCGCATCGAAGCCGGCGACAAGGAAAATGAGGCGACGGCGGATCTGCCTGGAGCGCCTCCAAACACTCCGAATCCGGAGGATTCGCAACGCATCCTTCAAAGCATTCGGGATGCCCGCCAGCATGCGGATCTGGTGATCGTATACCAGCACAATCACGTTTTCGGCAATCACTCATTTACGACGATTTTCACGGAAGGGATGGAGGAGCGGCTTGCCCCCAATGAATGGCTCAAAAAGTGGACGCATGCGGAAGTGGATGCGGGTGCGGACATCATTGTGATGCATGGCGCGCCCCTCCTGCACGGGGTGGAGATCTATCACGGCCAGCCCATTTTTTACGATCTAGGCAATTTCATTTACAACTTACCGCCGACGCTTACCTATATCCACGAACCAATGAATTGGGAGAGCGCGGTCGCATACCTTCAATTCCAGGGGAAAAAACTGCAATCGATCTCATTCCGGCCGATCGTCTTGAACTATATAGGCGAGGGGCAGCCCGATATTCACAACGAGTACGCCAACAACCAGTTCCTCGACACGCGCGGCTTGCCCGCGCCGGCGACGGGTGCGAGAGCGGGTTATATTCTCCAACGCCTGGCCGACGCGTCCAAGCCGTTTGGGACGACGTTTGAAATGAAAGGCGACACGGCGGAAATCAAGCTGAAAGTCAACAAGTAGCTCGAATCTTGCATCGCGCCTCCGACTGACAGAGGTCCCATACGAAACTTTTCTTTCGAAGCTCAAAATGGGTGGGTATAGACGGCGATCTCGCTGTGAAGCAATCAACGGCGCACTCGTGTATGATGACCACGGAGGATCGCATGACATTGACCTCTTGGGTTGCCGTTGGAATGTTTGCCGGAACGGTCTTCGCGGCCGATTCCATTACTTTTCACAAGGATGTCGAGCCGATACTACAGAAAAACTGCCAAAGCTGTCATCGACCCGGCCAAATCGCGCCGATGTCGTTTTTAACCTATCAGGGCACGCGCCCGTGGGCTAAGGCGATGAAGGCTGCAGTCGCCAGCCGCAAGATGCCGCCGTGGTTCGCCGATCCTAAGTACGGCCACTTCTCGAATGATCGCGCGCTGAAGCAGGGCGATATCGATGCCATCGTCGCGTGGGTCGACGACGGCGCCAAGGAGGGCGATGCCCAGGATGCCCCGCCTCCGATCGCATGGCCGGCCGATGGCTGGCTGATCCAGCCGGACTACGTAGTGAAGGGGCCCACGTACGATGTCCCGGCGAAGGGCGTCCTCGAGTGGACCAACGTCGTCGTTCCCAGCGGATTAACCAAGGACACCTGGATCACGTCGCTCGAGATCAAGCCCAGCGCGCTAGCAGTGACGCATCATATCTGCGTTAGCTTCATCGCACATACGCCGGGTGTGAAGTACGGCATCCCGGTGTGGGTGGACAAGCCGCGCGACGAGACCGGCAGCGCATTGCCTCGAGCCAAGGGCGTCAAGAATGAATTGCCGGGAGTACCGGGCGTGGCGAAAGACGAGCGCGAGCTAATCGGGGCCAGGCTCAACCCCGGCGGCAGCGAAGGCTGCTACGTACCGGGCCAACAGGTCACCGACTATCGACCGTTCCACGCGGCTAAGCTGGTCCCGGCCAACACCGACATCGTTTTCCAGATGCACTACACCACCACCGGTACACCGATGACGGATAAGCCGGAAGTCGGATTCACGATCGCCAAGGAACCGCCGCAGCGCCGCTACATCTCCTATAACACCCAGCCGTCGGTGGGCACCGATAGCGAGGTTTTTAGGATTCCCCCCAACGACGGGAACTGGCAGAGCCCTCCGGCCGAGATCTTTTTCAACGAAGACGTGCAATTGGTGTGGATGATGCCGCACATGCACATGCGAGGCAAGGACATGACCTACAACCTCGAGTATCCGACCGGGGAAAAGCAAATTGTGCTGAAGGTGCCTCACTACGACTTCAACTGGCAACTCGGTTACTACACAGACGTCAAGGTGCCCAAAGGAAGCAAGATGACGGTGGACGCCCACTTTGACAATTCGCCCAACAACAAGTTCAATCCCGACCCCACGCGGCTGGTGTTTTACGGCGATCAGACCTGGGAAGAGATGATGTCGCCGTTTTTCGGCATCGTTGTGGATATGAAGCAAGACCCTGAGAAGGTCGTCACCGTGAAAGGTGGCCGCGGTAGAGGTGGCGCGTAGTCTTTAAGATTGCGAAGTACGCGGTGAAGTTCAT
>DATARE010000342.1:0-7719 GCA_036264295.1 Micropepsaceae bacterium
ATCCCGGCGGCGGGTCGAGCCAATCGACTCCCAGCACGAGCCAGGCGAATTGGGCCGAGGCCAGGTCGGGAATGCCATTCGATGCGGCGGCGCGGTCTTGCGAAGGCGATTGTGCATGAGCGAAAGCGGCAGCCGCGATGACCATAAGGATCGCGGCAGCAACCGCCCTGGAGGCACGCTGCCTCGGCGCTTTCCACAGATCGCGATTGGCCGCCTTGGCGACATTCGACATCGGAACCCCCGTGCATTCCGTCCAGTGACGCACAAAGCTTAGGCCGCCATTGCCGTTCCGTCACGGCCCTTTCCGAAATCCCGCTGTTTTTGCGCTAAATCAAAACCGAGTCCACGAATCCGGGTATATTTAAACCATGCGAGGACTTCGGCTTCTCTTTCATCCAGATGCTTCGCTTTGGGGACGTCACAAATTGCAGCCCGGCGAGCCCTGCCCCTCATGCGGCGCGCCGCTGAGGGCTTTTGAGGTTCGCTCCATCCTTACCTTGTTCCGGCCACGGATTTGGCTTCGTTGCAGCGGGTTGGATGGCTGTGACTTTCAGGCGCCCTATCGTGGCCCGGATGAACCGCACGCAACACTCCCGCAACGGGGACAGGCCTGAGTTCAACCATTGCCGAAAACTCCGCGCCAGGAGTATCGTTCTATCGAGCGGATGCCCGGCAGAGGTGTACAATGGCCGCTTGGGAAAACGCCTGGAAACTCTGTTGCGCGAGCCTGGTTGCCTGCCTTGTCGGAAATAGCGCCGCAGGCGTGCCCGCGAGCCAGGCTGTCGATGTCGCGCTCGTCATCGCGACCGATGTTTCATACAGCGTCGATGAAAACGAAGCGCGCTTCCAGCGCGAAGGCGCCATCGCGGCATTCCGCAATCCCGATGTGGTCAAGGCAATTCAATCCGGATCGCTGGGGCGGATCGCCGTCACCTATCTCGATTTCTCGAGTTATCAATCGAACAAGATCCTGGTCGATTGGACCATCGTGCATGACAAGGCGAGCGCCGATGCTTTCGCCGACGCGCTCGCCGTCAAGCCGCGCACGCTGGGCGTCCAGACCTCCATCAGCAGCGGGCTCGAACTGGCCGAAAAGCTGTTGGCGACAAGCGGGTTTAACGCCCGAAAACAGGTGATCGACGTGTCGGGCGACGGCCCCAACAATGACGGGCATCTCGTCGACAAGGTGCGCGATGAGATCGTCGCCAAGGGGATCGTGATCAACGGTCTTCCGATCATGACGCCTGCGGATCAGTTCGACGTCTATTATCTTCCCGACCTCGACAAATATTACGCTGGCTGCGTGATCGGCGGGCCCGGCGCCTTCATCCAGGTGGCGCATGGCTTCGAAGACCTCGCCCGCGCGCTCCGGCGCAAGCTCATTCTCGAAATCTCGGATGCGCGCCCCGGCGAAAATCCGCTTCTGTTCAAAGTCGCAACCAGCGCGCCGCACGCAGGCTGGGCGCCGCACGCGGCGTATGAAAAAGGCTGCGACATCGGCGAACGCATGCGCTTCGGCGGCAACTGAAGCGCCGCTTCGTCAGTTGTTGGTGCAGGAATTGTTGCACGTACCGCCGGTATTAATGCACTGACAATCGCCGGAAAACTCCTCGACCAAGAGCGCGAGATACTCATCGAGCGCGCAGCGCAGCAATTGATGGCGCGTGGCGTTCTTCTTCACGCCGATAAGGCCGAGGATTTCATATTCGGTCGGTGTCAATGTCACCATCAGCCGGCGCGGCTTGTCGATTTTTTCGGGCGGCGGCGGATCGCCGGGCGGCGCTTTGCGTGCTTTGGCGCCCGGCGTGGCAGCTGGCGGCGGCGACCCATGGGTGAAAGGGGCCTCCATCCGTTGCGGCTCGTGTTGCAGCGTTGCCGCCGGCACCAGGCTCAGCGGTTTCGGCGGCTCGCGCCGCACCGGTGCCGGTGCTGCTGGCGCCCAATCCTGGGCTGCCAACATCTCGATCCGCTCGCTCGCGCGCATATGCGAAAGCGCCATCGCAGGCATGATGGAAGACGGCCGCGCTTCACCCTTACGGACCAGCAGTCCGGCTGTCAGGCTGGCGAATTTTCCTTCACTCATTTCCGGACGCTCATATCGTGTTGTTCCGCATTGCGCCGGCCGAACACCCCGGTACGACGTTCCACTCCGGCGAAAAACGCTCCGAGCCGGGATTTTTCACGCCGTTCCACGCCATTCCAAGGTTCCTCGTTGCCGTCCCGTGCGGCGGGCAGCTGTGCGGGCGCGGCGGCAACAACGGGCGGTGCAGGAATAGAAGCCGGTTCCCACGCATTGCCGCTGTCCGCCTCCGGCGTCTCTACGCCGTCCATGCCGGTCAGCGACGCCAGCGCAAAATGGGCAGGCACCGCTTCGGGCGAAAGGCTCGCATCCTTGGTCATCCGCGCAATACGGTCCTGGATGTAGACCCAGAGTTCGCCGATCTCCTTGGCCGAGGCCGATTTCGGCACCGCTTCTCCGACGGTGCGGCCATCGACCATGCTGGCGGCGAAATCGACGCGATGATGGATGAACACCGGCGCCACCACACCATGCTGCGACAGTGCCACCGCTGCTTCGCCGGTGATGCGCGCGCGCGGGGTGGCGCCGTTTATGACGAACATCAGCGGTTTGCCGAAGCGCTCGGCCATGTCGACGGTCGCGCCAACCGCGCGAAGATCGTGCGGCGAGGGACGCGTCGGCACGATCACCAGATCGGCATGGGCGATGACATGGGAAATGGAATCGGAAATTGCCGGCGGCGTATCGATAATGGCAAGCCGCGTGCCGGTGCGGGCGAGGTGGGCCAGCGCGCTTTGCAGCTCGAACGCGCCCACTTTGGCGAATTGCGGCGCGCGAGCCGCGCGGGCGTTCCACCATTGCGACAGCGACCCTTGCGGGTCGGTATCGATCAAAGTGACCGGCCCGGCGCCTGCCCGTTCTGCCTCCACTGCAAGATGACCAGACAGGGTGGTCTTGCCCGAACCGCCCTTCTGCGATGCTACCGCTACGACAATCATGGGACACCTGGAGAAAATGCCCGTTCTTTCTAAGGGATAGGTCTTGCCATCGAGCAAAAGCCGCCGCCAAGAATTGCATCGATTTGTTGGCGATTTCTTCGCCATTTCGTTCCCAAGGCAGACCGGCGCCCGCAAGGCGACAAGCCTCTAGCCCGCACATCTCCGTGAGGCCATTGGGAAATTTTGAAAATTCGGCGGTATTGGCCCGCGCATTCAAAACCGGCTACCCCGCCCGAACCGCATCTCGCATGCGAACCCGGCAAGGGAACGCTAACCATTCGCGGGAAATAGGCTATAGTCCCGGCCGGCAAGTCCGCGCCGCTCGGGCGCGCAGAACCATGCCACCAATTTTGGGGTTTGGAAGAGGGAGTTTCCAATGAAGCTTGGATACACAGTCGCGCTCGCAGCGGCCGCCGGCCTGTTCGCGGCATCGGCCTGGGCGCAGGGCCAGCCGGACTTCTCGAAAGTCGAGATCAAAACCACGCCGCTGGGCCACAATGTCTATATGCTGGAAGGCCAGGGCGGAAACATGACCGTCGCGGTTGGCAATGACGGCGTGATTCAGGTGGATGGCGAATTCGCCCCGCTGCATGACAAGATCGCTGCCGCTGTCGCCAAGGTGTCGGGCGGCAAGCCGGTCAAATATCTCATCAACACGCATTTCCACGGCGATCACACCGGCGGCAACGAGAACTTTGCCAAGGACGGCATCACCGTCGTGGCGCATAAGAACCTCGCGATGCGGCTCGAACATGGTTCGACCAACGGGATGTCGGGCGCGAAGACCGAGCCGGCTCCGAAGATGGCGATACCCACCAAGACCTACACCACCGAAGGTCTGCAGCTAATGGTGGATGGTCAGACCGCGGTCGTGAACCATCCCGCCAGCGCCCATACCGACACCGACTCCTATGTCTATTTCCCGGCCGCCAATGTCATTTCGACCGGCGATGTGGTGAGCACGGGCAATCGGTATGTCACCATTGATTATGCCAATGGCGGCAGCATCAACGGGATCATTTCCACGGTCGAGACCTATCTCAAACTCGGCAATGACGAGACCAAATATGTGCCCGGACATGGCGAACTCGCCACCAAGGCCGATATCCAGAAATATCACGACATGCTGGTGAAGGTGCGCGACGCGGTGCAGAGCGAGATCAAGGGCGGCAAGACCGAAGAGCAAGCCGTGGCCGACAAGCCTCTCGCGCCCATCGGCGCGACGCTGAAGACCAATCAGATGGCCGACGACAATATGGTCAAGATGGTCTACCGCTCGCTGAAAGGCGTGAAGGCGAACCCGGCCTAATTTGATTTGCGCAAGTCGCGGGCCAGGATGCGTGGGCGTCCTGGCCCGTTTTCTTGAGTCGACCCCGATGAATTCAGTGCAGACCATCATCCTGTCCGGCACAATGGCTTGCGTGCTTGCGGCAGCCTCTTTTGCAGCAGGCGCGGAAGGGACCGACGCGGATGTGCCGGATTTCTCCGGCACCTGGGAAGGGCCCGGCTTCGATCTGGCGCCGCCGGAGAATGGCGGGCCGGGACCGGTTACCAATATCTCCAAGGACGTTCAGAAGCCCGAAGGCGATTACAAAAATCCGCTGCTGCAGCCCTGGGCCGCGCGGCAAGTGAAATATTGGGCCGAAGAGACCCACGCCGGCCGCGCGCCCCTCCACGCGCACGCGCTGTGCTATCCCACCTCCGTGCCCGGCGCGATGACATTGCATCAAGGCTATCTGTTCCTTCAGGAAAAAAACAAAGTCACCATCGTTATCGCCAATCAGGCACAGGTCCGGCACGTTTATCTGGATGTTCCCCATGCCAAGAATGTCAAACCTTCCTGGTACGGAGATTCCGTCGGCCATTACGAAGGCGGTACGCTGGTGATCGACACCATTGGTATCAAAACGAAAGATGTGGTCCCGCTCGATCGTTTCGGTACGCCGCACAGCGAAAAGCTGCATGTCGTCGAGCGTATCCGCAAAACCGGTCCGAACGCGCTGCGTATCGATTACCGTGTCGAGGATCCCGGCGTGTTCACCGCACCCTGGGATGCCTCTCTTAGCTTTCATCCGTTCAAGGAGGAATGGGGCGAAGACCCCTGCCCCGAGAACAATGTCGATCCGTTCACCGGCAAGCCCGTTGCGGGAATGCCGCTCGATCTGCATCCGGCATTCTAAGAACGGCTTTAGCCACGGGTCCGATTCCTGGAGCTCTTATCCGGCTGGCTTTCTGGCCGCTCTGAACTGGCGCGAGCAGTCATATTGGCGCGACGGAAGACCGGCGCTGGTTCCCACCGTGCTTGTCGCGACATTGACCGGATTGGTGTCCAGATCGGTGCCCTTTTCGTCAATCAACGAAACCGATTGCGAGAACATCAGCGCCTCAAGATCGTTCGTGGTGGCAAGCGCCTCGGTGATGTAGAGGCGATGATCCGCCATATAGACGCTGCCGTTCAGCATGCGTCCGTTCGGCAGCGCGACCTGAATCTGCCGGCCTGGAAGCTGCGCCGACACCGCATCGTCATAGTACACGAACGAATCGAAGCGCACCTGACCGCGCTTCCGCAGCGTGTCGGTTGCGCGTTCGATCACTGCCTTGTCCACTTCGGGACCGTCGGAGAAATGGACCACGGTGACGCTGAGCTGCCCCGCGGGACGATCGAAATAGAACTGACGCCCTGGAGATGTGCGATTTCCGTCGCGGTAGGTGATATCGCGGACCTTGGGGTCTTTCGGGAATTGCGCGGCCATGCGGTATTCGCAGTTGACATAGATGTCGTCGCCCACAATTTCCCCCTGCGGCTGGAGCGGTGTCGCTCCCTGCAACAAAGGCGCAAGAGCAGTGGCCAGAAGCGCAGCCCAGATGGTGTAACACTTCGACATCACAAATCTCCCCGAAGACCCATTTTCCTGTGCCGTGGCTTGGCTCAAAGGTAACATACTGCCTTGCACCAGGGAATCGGCCCGAGCGCAGGGAAGGGATCAGAAATTGAGCGATGGTCATAATGATATGACGCCCAAATGGAAGCACGATGGCGTGCGCATCATTCCCGGCCATGCGCTTGACCCCAACACGGCGCAGACGCCCGGCATGGAGCGCAAGGCGGCAATCAATTATGCCCGTGCGGGCGCGCAAAAGATCTGGGCCGGCACGGTGAGCATCAAACCGGACGCCAAGACCGGCGCCCATCATCACGGCGAATTGGAAAGCGTGATCTATGTCGTGAAAGGCCGCGCCCGGATGCGGTGGGGCGAGCATCTGGAATTCACCGCTGAGGGCGGCCCTGGCGATTTCATTTTCGTGCCGCCCTACGTGCCGCATCAGGAGATCAATGCCAGCACGGACGAGCCGCTCGAATGCGTGGTGATCCGCAGCGACAACGAAGCGGTGGTCGTCAATCTCGACATTGCTCCGGTGGAAAAGCCCGAGACGGTGCCCTGGATCGATCCGATCCATAAGCAATAGCTCGCGCCCCCGCCCGCTTCATCCGTATACGGTCTAGTATACGGTCTATCAATATTTGTTGTGCGACCACGCCGTGGTGAAGGTGAATGGCACCAGGATATGCGCCTTGTTGGAGGTATCGCCCCAGACCGGCGTGTCGAGCGGCTGGGGATTCTTCACCACCACATGCAATTTGCCGGCTTTTGCCAATTCGTTCTGACTGACGACAAAGCTCAGCTTGGTGCCGCTCTGCACGTTGGTCGGCACCGGCGCATCGTCGACATAAACCACCGAGCGTGTGGTGAAGCCGGTGCCGGTGAGCGCAATTGTGGTGTCGGCCGTGCCCTGGATCAGCGTATGGGGCATCATCGTCTCGATGCCTGGCGTCGGCGACAGCGTGGGATTGGGAACCGGCCCAAGCCCCGAACCGCGACGGACATCGTTCACGCCGGCACCCACATTCACCATCGCGCCGTTCGGCGCCTTGACCTGGAATAGCGGCCTGGGCTCGCGGTTGCGCGTCGCCGCCTTCAGGCCGCGCTCCCATTCGAGGTCGCTGACCACCGCATTGTCATAGGATTCATGCGTGTTCGAGAACATGTCGCCCGCATACCAGGCATGATAGGCGCGGTCGACGAGTTTGCCGTCCTTGATGACGGTGTCGATCTGGCGAAGATTCTTGATGTCCGTCAGCGGATCGGCATTGACGATGTCGATATCGGCGAGCTTGCCGGCTTCCACGGTGCCGATGTCCTTGATCTTGAAATGCTCGGCCACCCATTTCGTGCCCGCCTGAAGCACCTTCATCGGCGGCATATGGGCGTCTTCCTGCATCACGGCCATCTCCTGATGCAGGCCCAGGCCGGGCGGTGTCTGGGTGATGTCGGACGCGGCCACAACATGGCCGCCCGCCGCCACCACATCCCCGATGAATTTCGCGTGGTTCTTGTAGCCGCATTCGCGCAAGGAAATCTGATCCGGCGTCAGATAATCCTCTTTGGATTGCTGGTTGTCATAGAGGTCCTGGATCGAAAATGCGGGGTAATAGGCCAGCATCGCGGGGTCGGTATAGGCCGCGCGGCTTTCGGCCTGCACGCGTTTCCACATCGAGGGAAAGCCGCGGTCTGTCGCCATGAAATCGGGTTCGAGCGCGGTATCGTGCGCGACCAGAAAGGCGATCATGTCCTTTTCCTTGGCGGGGTCCATGTCGCAATAGGCATCCGGAGGCAGCCCGACATAATCTTTCCATTTGTC
>DATARE010000443.1:0-2529 GCA_036264295.1 Micropepsaceae bacterium
TGCGATCGCCTGATGAAACTCGGGATCACCATCAACCGCCCGCCGCGCGACGGGCAGATGGCCTTCGTCCGCTCGCCGGATCTGCATTCAATTGAGCTGCTGCAGAAGGGCGATGCAAAGCCGACGGCCGAGCCGTGGAGCTCGATGCCGAACACCGGTCATTGGTGAGGCACTTCCAATCGGTCAATTCTGCCTTCGTGTACGCCCCGAACCAGGCATTTCCGTTCCGGTGTGGGAACCCAAATTTCTCTTCTGCGTTGTTTCCTCGATTGAGGAACGCATGGAGGCGAATATGGGACGAGGAATTTTGCTCTGGCTGCTCGGCGTGCCGATACCGGTGATCATCCTGCTCTGGTTGTTCTTCGGCCACTGATCCCGAGCGATCCGTGACGAGCAAATCAGGCTCCGCCAATGGCGGGGCTTTTTTTGTTCGAACTTCCCTGCTGGTCGGGCGGCACCGTCCGCATACTGGCCCGCGCTTTTTTGCTCGAATTCCGCTATGACCCGATCGGTCAGATCACGGGGAGCGAAACATCGTGTCGAACAACCATGCCGGACAGCTGAAACTCTGGGGCCGCGCCAATTCCGTCAACGTTCAAAAAGTACTGTGGTGCCTGCGCGAGCTCGACCTGCCTTACGAGCGTATCGATGCCGGCATGGCATTCGGCAAAAATCACGAGCCCGACTATCTCGCGATGAACCCGAACGGCCGCGTGCCCACCTTGGTCGATGGTGATTTCGTGCTGTGGGAATCCAATTCTATCATGCGCTACCTGACGCTCGCCTATCGGTCCGACTCGCCGCTTTATCCGCAGGCGCCGAAGCGGCGCGCCGGCGTCGACCGCTGGCTGGACTGGACGCTTTCCACCATCCAGCCGGTCGATCGTCCGGTATTCTGGGCACTTGTGCGGACGCCGGTCGAGCAACGCGACATGGTCGCGATCCAGAAGGATGCCGATGCCGAGGCGGTGCAATGGCGGATCCTCGACGCGCAGCTGGCGTCGCGGCGGTTTGTCGAAGGCGACGATTTCACTCTCGCTGACATTGCGCTCGGGGCCTATGCCCGGCGCTGGTTCGGGGTCGAAGGCATCAGCAAGCCGCGGTTTTCCCATCTGGAACGCTGGTTCGCGGAATTCGCCGACCGCCCCGGGTTTGTTCAATTCCTGGCGCCGCCGATGTCGTGAAACGATGTCATCCCCGGGGTGACAGCGATGTCATCCCCCGGATGGCCCGATCGGGCTGGGGCGCGGCTATCTGACGAACTTGATGCCGACCGCCTTGCCGCGGCGCCAGACCACTTCGCAATTTCGCCCGGTCCGCGCGTCCCGGCTGAACGCCAGCCGCAAGCGGGCGGGCAGCGGGTTGGGATCATCGAGCGTGAGCTTCGCACCGGTAGAGGACATATCCTGAACCACGCACGGACGCACGGCAAAGCCGCCTTCGAGGGTGATCCATCCGGGCTGCTGCAGCGATTTGCGCGCCGCCCGCTTTTTGGGTGCGGCCATTTCAATTGCTCCTGAGGCCCTGCCTAGCCGAACAGGCTTTAGAATTCATTGAGGGCGCCGCGGAATCAGGCGCGCCAGGGCCCAATCCGCCCACAAGACCAGCCGGCCGGCGGCTTGCCCGGCCGCGCAAACGCCACTATACGTTCGCCCGCCGCCTCCGGCTCAGCAGCCACGATCCGGGTACGGCACGGTGCCACGACAGCCTCAAAGCATTGATTCGCTTGGCTTTTGTTGGTGACCAAAGCGAAACGACGTTGCCGCGGCCTGTTGGTCGCAGGAGACGGGCGTTTTTGCTCCCTTCGTCTATCGGTTAGGACGCCACCCTTTCACGGTGGAGAGAGCGGTTCGATTCCGCTAGGGAGCGCCAGCGTTATCAATGGTTTAGCTCATTGTCCGCCGTTGATATCCAGCATATGTCCAGTATCCGGTTCAAATCTAGAAGCCCGCGCCAAGCGCCGTTCGGGCGGGCCAAGCACCGGCTTGGAGCTTTCCTCCGAGGCAGCACGGCAGCGGAGACGACTTGACCGCCCTACGCAACGGACTCACTTCGGCCCACGATAGCCAATCTCTACGGCAGCAAAGAAAGTGAAACGCCCAAGGATTCAATGGTGAGGGGCCTCACCTATCTTCCGGCGGCGCTCCGACTCATTGTTGGCAGTGAGCCCCTTAGAGTGTTGAGTGGAGGCTGTCGTGGAAACAAAAGAAGCGTACGGGATCGAAGAATTGGCGAAGGTCGGCCCCTGGGGCCGCACTTATCTTTTCCAGGCCATCAAGGAAAAGCGTCTGATCGCGCAGAAGGCTTGGCGCACAATCATCACCCACGAAAACGACCAAGCATTCCTTCGCAGCCTCCCCGTATCGGAAGGCAAGGAACGCGCGCGTGAGCATCCGCCGGCCGCCGCGCCGACGCCAGCCTCAGGCGGCCTGCTTGAGACGCTTGGCAATCCTTGCGATGGTCGCGGCTGGGCCGACGCCAGTGGAACGGCACCTGCACGAAGTGCCGATACCTATGGAGGTGCCACCG
>DATARE010000468.1:0-2457 GCA_036264295.1 Micropepsaceae bacterium
CCAGCAGCGCGCGAAGGTCTTTCATGTCAATCAGCGCAAGACCATTCTCGTCGGCGACGCGGAACGCGACATTCAATACGCCTTCCTGCACGTCGTTCAGATCGAGCATCCGCGACAGCAACAGGGGTCCCATTTCGGTGACGGTGGCGCGGACCGGATGCCCCTGCTCGCCGAACACATCCCAAAACACCGTCGAAAACTGATCGGGCTGGAACACAAGGCCCATATCGGCAGCCCGCTTGACGATAAAATCCTTTTGTTCACCAACTTCGGAAATACCCGAGAGATCCCCCTTGATATCCGCCGCGAACACCGGAACGCCCGCACGCGCGAACCCTTCCGCCATCACCTGCAGCGAGACGGTCTTTCCGGTTCCGGTCGCACCGGTGACAAGGCCATGGCGATTTGCAAGCTCCAGCGTCAGCCAAGCCGGCGCGTCCCCCTTTCCGATAAAAATTTTCTGATCGGTATCAGCCGGATTGTTGCCCACGGTAGCCATCGCATCGCCTCTTTGCGCCAGTCACAGGGTTTGGCCGCCAGATCTCAGCATCATAATGTATGTCGCAAGCCGAACGAACGGGGTCAACAGCCCCGTCGGATCACGGGTTCGTCGAAACGGGATCGACCGAGAGCCATTGTGTTCCGCGCCCAAAAGCTGGAACGAACACGCTTGCCGCGACAATTTGGCCGCGGATTTCAGCCTCTGCTCTTGCAACGCTGCAACACTTGCCGCGCGATTGAAGCTGAATTTCGGATTCGAACGCGGTCATCGCTTGTAATTCGTATCGCGTAAGATCAAGATAAATCCACAAGCAAGGATCCGGCAAGCAACCGGCTGAGGGCGGGCAAACATGGACGAACTGATTGGGCAGCTGGCTGCAAAGGCCGGCATCGATAGTGCTGTCGCTGAGAAAACCGTCGGCATCATTCTGGGTTTCCTTCGCAACGAGGGCCCTTCCGATCAAGTCCAGGCTCTGATCGATAGAATTCCCGGCGCGGAAGCCGCGATTGCCGCCTCCGGCAATGGCGGCGGTTTCGCCAAGCTGATGGGCGGCGGCCTGATGGCGCTCGGTACCCGGCTGATGGGTCTCGGCCTGGGCATGGGCGAGATTCAGAGCATTGCCCGTGAACTTTTCAAGTTCGGCCGCGACAAAGTCGGTGCGGATCAGATGGGCAAGATCATCGCCGGGACGCCGGGCCTCAGCCATTTTTCCTAAAGCACCTTTTGCATAACGAGTATCATGACATACCCTATTTCCGAGATTGACGGCCTGACCGCCTGGTCCGCCGCGAAACTGAAATCGCTGGGCATTCGCACCACGGACGGACTGCTCGAGGCCGCCCGTACCGTGAAGGGGCGCAAGCAGCTCGCATTAAAGACCGGGATCAGCGAGCAGCAGCTGCTCGAATGGGCCAATGTCTCGGACTACATGCGCATTCCCGGCATGGGCAAGGCCAAGGTGGGGCTGGTGCGCGCTGCCGGTGTCACCACGGTTCGTGAACTTGCACTTCGCAATCCGGGACGGCTGGCGCAGCACATGAAGGAAGTGAACAACAAGCGCAAGCTGGTCCGCGTACTGCCTTCGGAAAGGTCGGTCGAGCAGTTGATCGAGCAGGCCCGCAAGCTTCAGCCCAAGATCACATACTAGGCAAGATCACCTGCCGGCGTCATCGCGGGACGCCTCAAATCGGCCGTGCGCGTGGCCGGCGGCCCCGCATCTTGACTCCCATGCACGGACCGCGCAAAGCGACCGCATGATCGCGACCACGCCCAAACCAGCCCCGGCGGCCGCCCCGGCAGATCATCCGGTGGTGCGGGCGTTGCTATCGAGGCCATACCCCGCCGTGATGGGCGTCCTGAACGTGACGCCGGACTCCTTCTCCGACGGCGGTCAGTTCACCGCGCCGGAACGCGCGCTGGCGCAGGCCAGGCGCATGGTCGCCGAGGGCGCAGACATCATCGACATCGGCGCGGAATCCACCCGCCCCTACGGCTCGCAGCCGATCCCGGCCGAAGAAGAGCTGAGACGTTTGCAGCCGATCCTGAGCGAAGTCGTTGCGCTTGGCGTTCCCGTTTCCATCGACAGCATGAAATCGGCCGTCGTCGCCTGGGCGCTCGATGCAGGCGCAGCCGTCGCCAACGACGTCTGGGGCCTGCAACGCGATCCCGACATCGACATCATGGCGGATATCGCCGAATTCTTTTCGCGCTCGATCGGGATCGCAACGAAAGCCGGCATTTCGCGCGAACATATCGCGCTCGATCCCGGCATTGGTTTTGGCAAGACGCAAGAGCAGAGCATGACAGTTCTGGCGCGGCTCGCGCGGTTCGACACTTTTGGACTCCCGCTCCTGGTCGGCGCGTCGCGCAAACGCTTCATCGCAACGGTGTCGCCGTCCGAACCGGATCAGCGGCTTGGCGGCTCGATCGCCGCGCATTTGATCGCAGCCAAAGCC